>NZ_CATNHG010000074.1:0-72853 GCF_950097965.1 Bacillus sp. T2.9-1 | reverse complement strand
AATTGACCCATTGAGAAAGTAAATTCAAGTATTAGTTTTGAACAGTTCATTTTTATAAAAAGTTTCATAAAAATTTAGTTTTTTATCCTTGAATTTAGCTGATTTTATGAGCTATGAATATTTCAGGTTTATTTATATTAGTAGCTTTAGCAATAATGGAGCTGTTCATTGGATTTGAAGCTTCAAAAGAAACGTGGGAAATGATTGTCACGATTGCAGTTCAAATTCTCCAATTTCTTTTGTTCATCCTACTTATGGCCCTTCTTAGAAAGGTCATTCGTCAGTCAGTAGACAAAGAAAAGCAGTATCAAAGATTACTTGATCATTCACCAGAAGCTATTTACGTTCATCGAAAAGGAATCATCGTCTATTCGAACGAAGCAGGAGCTAAATTGTTTGGCTTTAAGGAACCTTTTGAATTGATCAATTTGCATTGGAAGGAAATTTTGAATGATAAATCTTATGAAAGCTTAAGATCCTCCAGTGAAAAATATGAGATGGATCAGCAATTTAAAATCCATCATTTTAATTTATATGACGAAGATGGAACTGTTCGATACATTGAAGCAAAATCAACCTATATTCTGTTCGATGGGGAACCGGCTAGAGAAGTAATCGCAAGAGATGTAACGGATCAGGAAAAAAATAGCCAAAGGTTAAAGGATTTATCCTATTTAGATACTTTAACTCAGCTTCCAAATCGCAGAAGTCTGCTGGAGCGGCTTAATCAAGTAATCGAAGAATCGAAACAAAACAATAAAAGTTTCGGGATTATGTTTGTCGATTTAGATGGTTTTAAACAAATTAATGATACTTACGGGCATGCTAAAGGTGACTTTTTGTTAAAGCAAGTTAGTGAATACCTGAAACTTTGTATAAAAGAAGACGATGTAGTTGGAAGGTTTGGTGGAGATGAATTTATCATCATCCTCCCAAATGCTGTCCAAACAGATTGTCTATCATTAGCAAAAAAAATAATCGACAATATGCCTTTATTTATTTCGGAATCTAATCAAGTAACATTTAGTATTGGAATTTCTCTTTATCCTCAAGACGGAAATGATCTTGATACGATAATGAAGCTTGCAGATAATGCGATGTATAATGCAAAAAAACGCGGTAAAAATAATTTTCAGTTTTTTGACATCGGTACTTAAATGGAAAGTAAAACCAAGAAAACCTATCAATATGGTAAAAAAATAGTCATATTTACCCCTTTGATTCAAAAAAATGATATATTTTAAAGTGTGTATAAAGATTAAGAACGTAAGGGGTATCCATGAAGGAGATTAAAAATAATTTTAATATAAAAATTTACTATATTGTCGTTTGGGCTATTATAGCTATTATCCTTGGTGGGTTATTTATTGATAATCCACGATTAAGCAATTGTGGATGGGGGTTTATAGTTCAACTTATCTGGGCATTCAGTTTGTCTTTGTGTTTATTGCTTTATCCTAAAAAAGAAACAGATACTCTTAGAATATGTATCATCGGATTAGCATCCATTTATTTCTACTCCCTGTTTCTTTTTTATCCAGATACGGGGTCTAATTTTATTTTATTATGTTTTATACCGGCCCTATCCATCTTATTTTTTAATTCAAAGCTTTTTTATTTTACCTTGTACTTAAATGGAGGATTAATTTTAATTTTATTTGGTTACATTATGTTAACGAATCAGAAGCCCCAATATAGTTATTTAGAACAGGATTTAATTGGAAACATTTTAAACTTTATTGCGAGCCAAATTATCATCTATTTTATTTTTTATTTAACGAATGGGCGAATGAAAAAGCAGCAATTATATTATGAACAAATTCAGCAATCAGAGCGTCTAAAGACATCTGGTCAACTTGCAGCAGCGGTTGCCCATGAGATTCGAAATCCTCTTACTGTTGTGAAAGGATTTTTGCAGTTATATGAAAAGGATAAATCATTTTCCTCCGATCAAAAACGCAATTTTACTTTGATGATAGATGAATTAAATATGGCTGAACAGGTAATTACACAATTTTTAACAATGGCAAAACCAGAGCAAGAACAAGCGGCAGAGATAGTAGATGTTAAGGATGTTCTACAGAGTGTCACAGATTTGCTCCATTCCTATGGTCTATTACATGATAATCGGATTGAATTAAAGGTTACAGGGGATTGTACAATCTCGGCTAACATCATCGAATTAAAGCAATTACTCATAAATATTATAAAAAATGCGATTGAGGCTTCTAATTATGGCGAATTAGTAATAGTAACGGCTGAAAAGGAAAAAGAGTTTGTTGTAATAAAAGTAATCGATCATGGAAAAGGAATGTCGGAGGAAGAATTGGCAGCTCTTGGCACCCCCTTTTATTCTTTAAAAAGTAAAGGAACAGGTTTAGGCTTGATGATATGCTTTAATATTGTCGAGAAATATAATGGCAAGATTGATTTCGTAAGCTCTAAAAATCAAGGAACAACTACTAGCATTTGCTTTCCATATTATGATAAACAAAGCTATTTTAGATAAAGTAAATGTCCTAGCGTGTTGTCTTTGCAATAAGAAAAAAGATAAACTAAAAAAATAAGTAGTTTTGTAAATTGGAGGTCAAACAATGGAAAATAATGATATATTAATTCGATTAAGATATGCATTAGAAATAAAAAATAGTGAAATGGCAGAAATATTTAAGCTTGGCGGGAAAGAGATATCTGTACCTGAGGTAGTTAAAATACTTAAAAAGTCAGATGAAGAAGCAGAGAATGATGATCAAATAAAATTGACGAATAGTATGCTAGATTCCTTTTTAAATGGCTTTATCATTTATAAAAGGGGAAAGCAAGAGCCGAAACCAGGACAACCAAATACACCTGAATCGTCAATAAAAAACAATACGAGTGTAAATAATATCCTTTTAAAGAAAGTCAAAATCGCGCTGTCATTAACAACTGATGATATGATAGATATATTTAAAAAAGCTGGATTAAATGTATCAAAAGGGGAACTAGGCGCCTTTTTACGAAAAGAAGGGCATAAAAATTATAAAGTATGTTTAGATAATTTCGCTCGAAACTTTTTAAAAGGACTAGCCATTAAATATAGGGGTTAAGAGCAGTTAGGTGAAGCTATGATACATACATATTTAGGGGAAACCATCCTTTTTGATGTAAAGTATAAAAATCGAACTTCCATTGGGATTAAGATAGATGGATATGGAAATATAGAAATTTTAGCACCTAAAAAGACGCCTGATGAACGGATAATTCATGTGTTAGAAGGAAACTGGGATTCCATCCATAGTAAAGTACAAGAAATGAAGAAAAGAATGGATGGACCACAGGAAAAGGTATATGAGAATAATGAAAGATTTCTTTATTTAGGTAATTCCTATCCTATTCAAATTATCCAGGATATCACTATTACGCAAGAAAGAGTTGCGTTTTCTGAAGAAATCCTGCATATCTATGTAAAGCATCTTGATAAGGAAAGAATCAAACAATTACTGAGAAGATATTATTATCAGAGAAGTAAGGCTTTAATGGAAGAGAGAGTTTCCTTCTATCAAAGCAACTTTAAAACAAAGCCCCGATCGATACGTATTACAGATAGCAAAACCAATTGGGGAACCTGTGATGCTAATTTCCAATTAACCTTTAATTGGAGATTAGCGATGGCTCCACTTGAAGTAATTGATTATGTTGTTGTGCATGAAATGTGTCATATGGTTCATCTTAATCATGACCGATCCTTTTGGAGGCTTGTTGGAAGAATAATGCCTGATTATAAAGAGAAGGAAAATTGGCTAGCTTTGTCGAGCTGGAAGATGACCGTTTAGATTTTCGGAAAAAGAAGACTTGGCAAAGGAATAAGTTAAATCCTATTCCAAGAAATAATCATTGTAAATTAATCTATGAGGATGGGACAAAACTAAATAACTAATCTTTAAAGACGAACAATCTTTAATCCAGCTCTTAAATAAAGCTACTTTATTTTTTAAAAAATATAGTTAACTGTAAAAACTAAATCGTTCCATTGCGCTACAGACGCACGATGCGCCGGAGAGGAAGCTGAGCCTCCTCACTGCGAGACCACTGAAAAACTGCAATATCATTATAATTGTTGGTGGCTGACTTTTAAATTTAGGTATTTCATTTGTTTTCCGAGGCGACAGCTCGCTTTCCATGGGGCGAGCGCCGAGCCGCTTCGTCACTGCGTTCCTGCAGGGTCTCGGACTTTCTCGCTGCTCCCATAGGAGTCGAGCTATCGCCTCTCCAAACCAACTTAATATTTGCTCTCATATAAATAAATCCTTATTTAATTTGGAAAATCTATACTTTTTCAGTGACCTCCTCACTGCGCTGCGGGGTCTCAGCCTTTCCTCTATTTCCCGCAGGAGTCGAGCGTCCTCCGCTCCATTTCACTTCGTTTTTAAACATTTTTCAAAAAAACAAATACGAACTATAATATAATTATTTTGCATTATAGTTCGTGTTTGTTGTTTCAATAGGAAAAAAGAATTTTTACTTATACAACATCTCCTTATATCAGACTATTTACTCAAAAAATTAGGTAAGCGGAACCTTCTGTTCTAGTAAATCGTAATCCCTTATTATAAAAAATTGGAGGGATAAAAATGACCGCGAAAACCAAGCGAGAGAACAAACAAGGCATAGAGCAAACTGAAACTTGGTGGGATAAATGGCAAGCGTATGTCTTCATAGCAGTATTTGCATTATTCGTAATCTGGGTATATTTTAGCTTGCTTGTTACAGATATGCTGTTTGTTAAAAATTTGACAGAAGGGCATTATCCCTTCATCTTCTTTTTATTAAAGGCTGTTATCGTCTATTCAACTTGGGGAGGCTTGTTTTTAATTGCTGGATTGATTGTTCTGATTGGAAGTATCTATCTCCTATTGGCTAAAAAGGCAGCAGAACCAAAGAAATTAATAGTGCCAGCTACTTTCCTTACCATTATCTTTTTAGGATTAGCGTATATCTTTTTAGGAATTGAATGGATTAATAATATAGCAGATTCAAAAGATTACCTTGAAAGTGAGGCTGTGGAGAAGGTTATTGTTTTAGCGGATTATGAGGTGGATTATCCATCGGGAATGTATGGTGGAGCAGTCGATTATGTGTATAAAAGTATGGATGGAGAAGTATTTAAAACAAATACGAATTTTGATATAGAAATGTTCAAAGAGGAGAAATATGAAATCTATTATCTCCCGCGTAGTAAGTATATAGTAGGAATTGATCCCATAGATAACTGAGTTTTGATAGAGTCGGAGAGAATATTTGAAGAATGGGAGACCTATTCTACCTTACTGAAAAATAGTTTTTATAAATGAGGGGGAAAAACGATGAGTGTATTGGAAGTCCGGAATTTAACGAAGAAGTTTGGAGGATTTACAGCACTTAATGGGGTTAATTTTGAAGTAGGCAGTGGGGAAATATTTGGATTTATTGGTCCGAATGGAGCTGGGAAATCAACGACAATCCGCGTGTTGCTTGGCATTTTAAAGGCAACAGCAGGCGATGTGAAGTTATTTGGCAAGGATGCTTGGGAGGATGCGGTGGACATTCACAAGCGCTTGGCTTATGTACCTGGGGATGTCAATTTATGGCCGAATTTAACTGGCGGGGAAGTAATTGATTTATTTGTTAAATTACGAGGAAACAATATAACTAACAGAAGAGAAGAATTGATAAAAAAATTTGATTTGGATCCAACAAAGAAATGTCGAACTTATTCGAAGGGAAACCGTCAAAAGGTTGCACTAATTGCTGCCTTTTCGCAAGATGCTGATTTATATATTTTAGATGAACCAACCTCCGGAATTGATCCGCTGATGGAGAAAGTATTTCAAGAGTGTGTTATGGAAGTAAAAAGGAAAGGAAAAAGCGTCCTTCTATCAAGCCATATACTTTCAGAGGTAGAAAAATTATGTGATAGGGTCGGAATCATTCGACAGGGACAAATCATTGAAAGTGGTACATTAAAAGAACTGCGTCACTTAACAAGAACATATATGCTTGTGGAGACAAGGGAAGCTATTGGATCCTTGCATGAATTACCAGGGGTATACGAAATAAAAGATACAGATAAAGGTATGTCTTTTCAAGTAGATACCGAGGAACTGGATAATACAATCAAATATATTAGTCAGTTTGGGATTGTAAAGCTTGAAAGCGCACCACCAACCCTTGAAGACTTATTTATGAGTCATTATGAAAGGAAAGATAAAGGAGAAGGGAAAGAAACTGGAGGTGTACGTTAATGAATCGAAATCGATTTGCTAACACTGGTCTCCTTTCACGATTTATTCTCCGGCTTGATCGGATAAGAATTCTATTATGGCTAATAGGATTAGTTCTTTTTACTTTAATTACTCCTCCTGCATTAGATGGTTTATATCAAACACAACAGGATAGGGACGCTATTACAGAAACAATGACAAACCCGGCAATGACTGCGATGCTTGGGACAGGAGATCTTGATCATTATACAATTGGAGCCATGACAGCACATCAAATGATCGTTATGACGGCTGTGATTGTTGGGATAATGGCCATTTTGCTCGTTACCCGCCATACAAGAGCAGATGAGGAAGATGGTCGTATTGAAATTCTTCGTTCCCTGCCAACGGGTCGTCTTTCTTATTTAAATGCTACATTAATCGTAACGAGTGGAACATTTATTGCGTTAGCGTTATTAATCGGCTTTGGACTATATGCTCTTGGAATTGAAAGCATGGACCTTGAAGGATCGTTACTATACGGAGCAGCATTAGGAGGAACAGGTTTCGTTTTTACAGGAGTGACGGCGGTGTTTGCCCAACTATCAGAGAATTCTCGAGGGACGATTGGATGGTCTATTGCTGTATTAATTCTTTCTTATCTTTTTCGAGCAGTCACAGATGTAAGTAATGAGACATTAACATGGATATCACCGTTAGGATGGGTATCAAAAGCAGCGGTTTATTCATCAAATAATTGGGGAGCCATCTTATTGATGCTGGCTCTTGCTGCCATCTTATACGTGCTAGCAAATTTTCTAAATAGTATTCGTGATTTGGAACAAGGATTTATAGCTGCAAAATCAGGTAGAAGATATGCATCACGCTTTTTACAAAGTCCACTTGGATTAGCATTTCGCTTACAGCGTACAGGATTTATAGCTTGGGCAATTGGATTATATATTTTAGGTGCCTCCTATGGTTCAATATTCGGTGATTTGGAATCATTTTTTGAAGGCAATGATATGTATCAACAAATGCTGCAACATGCAGAAGGAACATCGATCGTTGAGCAATTTATTCCGACATTAATGATTGTGCTTTCCCTAATTGCAACCATTCCTCCTGTTATGGCGATGAACAAACTTCGTGTGGAGGAAAAAAAGGGAAGATTAGAGCATTTATTGGTTCGCGCAATATCGCGGGAAAAGCTGATTGGCTCTTATGTAGTGCTTGCACTTGTAAATGGTTTTGTGATGCTATCTCTTAGTGCGATTGGCTTGTGGTCTGCAGCTGTAGCAGTAATAGAAGAGGGAATATCATTTAGTATGATCTATCATGCTGCCATCGTGTATTTTCCGGCGATGATTGTAATGATTGGGTTTGCGGCCATTCTGAATGGACTTCTCCCGAGATTTACGAGCTGGATATGGGGTTACTTTTTATATTCCTTTTTCGTTTTATATTTAGGAAACTTATTTCAATTTCCAAATTGGGTAGGCAAACTTTCTCCATTTGGTCACGTTCCACAAGTTCCTATTGAGGATGCTACGTTTCTTCCATTATTTATACTAATAATTATTGGAGCGGGATTAATGGTTGCCAGCGTGAAAGGGTTTCCCAAACGTGATGTTCAGGGGTAATATATATCTATTAAAGTTTGCGTGCAATAGTAGTTAAATCCAGTAGAGAGGAAGAGTTTTTCTTCCTCTCTTTCTACTACCAGCACTAATTATTCATTTATATTTAAGACGATTTCTTCAACTTCTTCTTTTATTTGCCCAATGAGCGAAAGGACAGCTCCAGTCGCTTGAATCCAGCTTCCGATGGTACCGAGGTTTTGCTGGCTACTTATACCTTTTAATTGTTCCGTTCCACCCACTGCCTGCAAAGAATTTCCAATCCCCTGTAATAAACCACCAATTATATTTTCGATTCTTCCATCTGCCGTATGGTCAAAAAATTCATCTGTAAGTCCGACAAAGCTACCTAATGCTTGAATCCAGCTACCCGTAATAATTAATTTTTGTTCAGTTGGGATCTTACTCAATTTATAAAGAATTAAGCCGGTTACAACCGTTGAATTTCCAATTGCTTGAATTTCATCTCCTAGCATTTCTAATGAAATCGTTCCTTGTCCGTCAGCTGATAATGCGCTGCCTGTTCCTTGTAATACATTACCAACTAACCGGAGTTGATAATGCGTTTCTTTAGAAAGGTGGAACGAAGGGGTACTTCCAATAGCAGCTTGGATAGTACCAATCGTGTTGATTGTAGATCCGAATATTTCTTTAAAATGTCCACTCATTTATTATCTACCGCCCATTCACTTTACACCCAATATCATATTCAATAAAAGGATAAGTGGGATAAAAAAGACAAGCATTGGAGATAGTTCTGTTTTGTGAGCTCTATTTAAATGAAAGTCTACATTCTTACTTACTTCCGAAGTTCCCGGAAAACTGCTTTACAATTGCTTGGATTTCTTCTAATTTTTCTGGTCTTATCAGAGTAATCATTTTAGGAATAAATTCTGCAATATCACTTTGAGAAAAAGTGCCTTCATTTTGTTTTCGGAAGTTTTCCATTAATATGGCTTTCGCTTCTTCTTCCTTTCCTTCTTGTACTCTTTGTAAAATAAAGGATAAAAATCTTTCTTGACCTTGTTTGTCCATTTTGCAACCTCCTAACCTACATAAAATAATACATCTTCGCCTATTATAATCTTAAACGCTGCTTTTTAGAAAGTTATACCAGTTTAAATATAAATTATACAGAGAAAAAGATTAGGTATATTATCTGTTCGTTTTTGAAAAGTTTTGTAAGATGGTTTCTAAAATTTTTACTATCATCTATCTATTAAAATTATTTTTACAAAAAATAACACACACTATCTTGTTTTTAACGTAATTTACAAAACCTTTACATAGAGTCAATGGAATATTTACACTGGAGATTTATCATACTATTAGACAAGATATGACAAAGAAAAGTTGCTATTCTTTTGGAGGTAAATCATGGTCATAATTAAAAAATTAAAAATGGTATTCATGTTCCTGACTATACTTGCTTTATTATCAGCATGTGCAAGTAATGCAGAAACAGAACAATCGACAAATGACAGTAAACCAATATCGATTTCAGGATCTACTTCCGTTGGACCGCTTGCTGAGAAATTAGCGGCAAAATACCATGAACACGATAATACAAAAATTGAAATAAATCAAATTGGGTCTTCTGCAGGTATTACAAATGCAATAAGTGGTGTCTCAGAGATTGGGATGTCTTCCAGGGATTTAAAGGAAGATGAAATGCAAAAATTAAAGGAAGTTGTAATTGCTTTTGATGGAATTGTAGTAGTCACTCATCCGAGCAATAAAGTAAAAGATTTAACTTTAGAACAAGTAAAGCAAATTTTCACTGGTGAAGTGACGAACTGGAGTCAGCTTGGTGGAGACGACATGGAGATTGTGGTTGTTTCTCGGGAGGATGGATCTGGTTCACGTGATGCCTTCCAGGAGATTGTAGGCTATAGCTCAGGCGAATTAATTAGAAACTCTATCATCGCAAGTGGGAATGGAAATATTAAAACAACCGTTGCAAATAATAAACATGCAGTTGGCTTTATTTCCTTTGAATATATTGATGATACTATTTCGACAATCGATATTGATGGTGTAGAAGCCACGGCTGAAAATGTATTAGCAAAAAAATATAGTTTATCACGACCGTTTTTGTTTGTTTATAAAGAAGGAGATCTAACTGCGAATGGACAGAAATTCATCGATTATATTTTAAGTGATGAAGGTCAAAAGATTGCAGCAGAAGCAGGGGTTATCCCAATAAAGTAAAACCAAATCTTTAGAAGTAATCTTGGAGGAAAACAAAGTGTCTATTCAAACGACTGAAAAGCAAGCCTCAGAGATGGGCAAGGCAAATAAAAGAAAATATTTGTTTGAGAAGGTGTCAGCAAGAGTATTCTTGGTTTGTGCTCTTCTTTCCGTCATTAGTTTGTTATTAATTATTGGATTTGTATTTTATAAAGGAGCTCATCCATTTATCGCGGAAGGATTTAGTTTTTTTGACTTTCTTTTTGGCGTCGACTGGGTGCCGAGTGAAGGGAAATTTGGAATTTGGCCAATGATTGTTGCATCCCTATATGCAACAGTTGGAGCACTTATTATTGGCGTTCCGATTGGTTTGTTTACGGCAATCTTTCTCGCAGAAATCGCTTCAAAGCGGATAGCGAAAATTGTTTCACCAGCCATTCAGCTTTTAGCAGGTATTCCTTCCGTTTTATACGGGGTTTTTGGTCTAGCAATTATTGTTCCATTTTTACAAAATACATTAGGATTAGTAAAGGGTCAAAGCTTATTAGCTGTTATTTTAGTGTTAGCAATTATGATGCTGCCAACGATTGTGACAGTGGCAGAGACGGCGATTCGCGCTGTACCAAGAACATATCGTGAAGGATCTCTTGCACTTGGAGTATCGGAAATCGGCACTATTTTTAAAGTCGTGGTCCCAGCTGCTAAATCCGGGATTATGACAGCTATTGTATTAGGGTTAGGGCGAGCAATTGGAGAAACAATGGCAGTAATTCTCGTTGCTGGTAATAGTTTGATTGTGCCAACAAGCTTAACAGATAGTATTCGTCCGTTAACAACTAACATTGCTCTTGAAATGGGCTATGCTGCTGGTACGCATCAAGAAATGCTATTTGCAACAGGGATTGTATTATTCTCATTTATTCTAATCTTGAATTTTGTTTTAGCAAAAATTAGTTCGAAGGGTGGCAAATAAGATGAGAAAGATGAAAGATAATTTGTTGCATGGACTTCTTTGGTTTTCTGCCATCTTATCCGTTGCCGTACTCGTAATGATTGTAGGATATATATTTTATAAAGGTGCACATTTAATTAGCTTCGAGTTTATTTTTGGCGATTATTCCCCAACAGGTGGTGGCGGAATTTGGCCAATGATTGTAACAACCATCTATACGATTGTCATTTCTTTAATTATTGCAACACCGATTGGGATATTAGCGGCTGTTTATTTACAAGAATATGCGAAGCAAGGCCGATTGGTAAAAGTAATTCGCTTTGCAACAGAAAGCTTAACAGGTATTCCCTCGATTATTTACGGCTTATTTGGGGCAGTATTCTTTGTAACAACCTTAAAATTAGGAATGTCTATTTTAGCAGCTTCCTTAACATTAGCAATTATTGTTTTACCGGTTATTATCCGAACTACAGAGGAATCTTTAAAAACAGTTCCTCCAACCTATCGAGAAGGATCTTTAGCCCTTGGTACAACGAGATTACAAACATTATATAAGGTTATTTTACCTAGTGCGATGCCAGGTATCTTATCCGGAATAATTCTTTCCATCGGGAGAATTGTTGGGGAGTCTGCAGCTATTTTCTTGACTGCCGGAACAGTTGCAGCAATGCCAGAGGGCTTGCTTTCTTCTGCACGAACATTAACCGTTCATTCGTTTTTAGTAACACAAGAGTCTGGAGATATAGAACTAGCTGCTGCAGTCGGGATTGTTTTAATTGTAATAATTCTAGCTATCAACCTTATTGCAACATATATATCCAAAAAGTTGAATAAAGCAGACTACTAATTCATAAGGAGTATGTTTATGACTACAACAGTAAAGGAAAAAAACCAAAAGAAAACTGGGAAAGCATTTTTACAGGTCGGTCAAGAAGAAGCTACACTTGGTACATCGAAAATTAGTGTGAGTGATTTGAATTTATTTTACGGGGAAAAGCAAGCACTGTTTGGCGTATCTCTTGATATTGAAGAAAAAAAGGTAACGGCTTTAATCGGACCATCTGGATGTGGAAAATCAACCTTCCTAAGAACACTTAATCGTATGAATGATTTAATTGATGGTGTAAAAATTGCAGGAGATATCGTCATTGATGGGGAAAATATATATGCTTCAAATGATGTCATAAAATTACGTACAAGAGTAGGTATGGTATTTCAAAAGCCTAATTTATTCCCAATGAGTATTTTTGATAATGTTGCCTATGGTCCGAGAATGCAAGGAATAAAGAATAAGAAAGAATTAAATAAAATTGTGGAAGAGAGCTTACGAGGGGCTGCGATTTGGGAGGAAGTAAAAGACCGTCTAAAAACCTCTGCACTTGGCTTGTCAGGTGGACAGCAGCAACGTGTTTGTATAGCCCGTGCCATTGCAATGAAACCAGATGTCATTCTAATGGATGAGCCGACGTCGGCTCTAGATCCGATTTCTACCTTGAAAGTAGAAGAGTTGATTACAAAAATGAAAAAAGAATATACGATTGTTATTGTTACACATAATATGCAGCAAGCGGCACGGATTTCCGATAAAACAGCCTTTTTCTTAAATGGTGAAGTGGTTGAATATGATGAAACAAACAAGATTTTTTCTACACCAAGAGATCAGCGCACAGAAGATTATGTAACAGGTCGCTTTGGATAATAGGAGGAAATAATGGTCATTCGAGAGAATTTTGAGAAGAAACTTGAAGAGTTAAAAGGAAAAATTAGCGAAATGGGTGAAATGTCGATTGTTTCTTTGGAAGAGTCGTTTGATGCCTTAAAAGCACAAGATGTAGAAATTGCTTTAAAGGTGATGGAGGAAGATACGGATATTGATAACCTTGAATCTGAAATTAATCATTTTGCGATTTGGTTAATGGCGAAAGAGCAGCCAGTTGCAAGAGATTTACGTGTTGTAATTGGTGTTATCAAAATTTCCTCTGAAATAGAACGAGTTGCAGATTTTGCTGTAAACATCGCCAAAGCAACGATCAAGATAGGAAAACCGACTTCGCTACTAGATATCACTCATTTAGAAAAAATGAAGGAAATATCTGTTGAAATGCTGAAAAAGGCAATTCAATCCTTTATAGAAGAAGATATTGTCCTTGCGAAAGAAATTAGTAAGCTAGAAGATGAAGTAGATGATTATTATTTAGAAACATATAAGAAACTGACAGCATACTTAAGTGAGCATCCAGAAGAAACGAATCAGCTTGTCCAATTATTATTTATCAATCGCTATTTGGAAAGAACTGCTGACCATATTACAAATATGGCGGAAAGTACAGGGTATTTGATTAAAGGAAAAATATATGATTTCAATTCTTAACTAGTATATAGCAAAAGGAGAGAGGAACTAAATAAGTTTTTCTCTCCTTTTGCCTTTTTAGTCTATAATAATCGTTTGTTATGTTTTTATTTTTTTGATATTTCTGATAAATTGATAATTGTAGATAAAATATCGATTTGTATGATAAATAGGGAGGTAGAGGAATGCAAGACTATTTTGAAAAAGAAAAGGATAATATGCTCCACTTGCTTGAGCGAATCGTAAATATAGATAGTGGATCCTATCAGAAAGCAGGAGTAGATAAAGTAGGAGACATTTTAATTAATGAATTTGCCCAGCTTGGTTTTATTGCAGATGTACACGAAATACCAGACAAAGGAAATAATATCGTCTTAAAGCATGAAGAGGCAACAAATCCAAGCATTTTACTAATTGGACATATTGATACCGTTTTTCCCGCTGGCACAGTTGCCAAACGTCCGTTTACAGTGGAAGGGGATTTTGCAAAAGGTCCAGGAGTTTTCGATATGAAGGCAAGTCATGTAATGACATTGTATGCTTTAAAATACTTAATTTCGCAAAATAATGATGCATATAAAAATGTCTTGATAATTATTAATACAGATGAAGAAATAGGTTCCATTTCATCGCGAGAATTGATAGTAGCTACTGCAAAGAAAGTACAGTATGTGTTTATTATGGAGCCTGCTGATCTAGCTGGAAATGTGGTTACTGGCCGTAAAGGTGGCGGGAAATTCTTTGTGAAAATATACGGAAAATCAGCACATGCCGGTGTTGCACCAGAGAAAGGGGCAAGTGCTATACAAGAGCTTGCATTAAAAATTGTTGCATTACATGAGTTGACGAAAAAGGAAGGTATTCATGTAAATGTAGGTTTAGTGAGCGGTGGTCAATCTGTTAATACAATTGCACCCTTCGCAGAAGCAGGAATTGACTTGCGTTTTGAAACACAGGAACAGGGAGAATTTGCTCAAGCAAAAATTTTAGAAATTTGCAGCTTCACGGAAACTCCAAATACTCGTATTGAAATTAGCGGAGGGATTACTCGACCAGCATGGAAAACGGATGAAAGGCAGAATGAATTACTTTCATTCATGAGAGATGCTGCTTCTGAATGGAATATAGATTTAGGATCTACCTATAGTGGTGGTGGTTCAGATGGTAACTTCACAGGAAATATGGGAATTCCTACAATAGATGGTTTAGGACCAAGGGGAGGAAATGCACACCAAGACGATGAGTTTATGGTTATATCATCATTAAATGAACGAGGACAATTATTGGTAAAAGTATTGGATAAAATAAATAAGCGGAATTAGGCAGAAAGCCTTCTAAACAGTAAGTAAAGGAATAGAATGGGGAAGATTATCTAGAAAGAAATTTGGTAAGAATAATGAGAGGAAGATACATGGAAAAAAGTTAAAGAGGTGTATTTATGATTTTAGGAATTCATCCGTATTTACGAACGAATGGAAATGGCAAGGAAGCAGTTGCATTTTATGAACAGGCATTAGAAGCTGAAAACCTTGGCGTACAAACATATGCCGATCTGCCTGATAACCCAGAATTTCCCCTTTCGGAGGAAGCAAAAAATCTTGTTTTACATGCACAATTAAGAATCGGAAATACATTTCTCATGATATCTGATACTTTCCCTGGACAACCATTCCAAGTTGGTTCACAAGTGGATGTAGCAGTTCTCTTAAATAATCCAGAAAAAACAAAAGAAGTATATGATAAACTTTTAGATGGTGGAGAAGTAGTAATGCCTCTTCAAGAAACTCCTTGGAGCCCATCTTTTGGACAAGTGAAAGATAAATTTGGGATAACATGGCAGATTTCAACAATTACAGAAGAACATAGTTGATAAAAAGAAGGGAGATTTCGCGAATGTAAATCTTCCTTCTTTTTTAATTTATAAGGAACTTATTGATTACAATACTGTCTAGGAGAAGAACCAGTAATATTTTTGAATGCCTTATAAAAGCTAGAATAGTCCCCAAATCCAACACGATGAGCTACATCCAGTGCCGAGTCACCCGACAGGAGCAAATCCATCGCCCACATAATTCTTTTATATGTTAAATATTCCATAACCGTAAATCCTGTGCTCTTCTTAAAAATATGGCAGAGGTAATATTTATTTACAAAAAACTCCGTCTCTAATAAATGTAATGTAATTTTTTTGTCTAAATTTTTATTGATAAATTCTAAAATGGCGACCACTTTTTGATTATAACTTTGACTAGTCACCAAAGGATTATTATATGTCATAAAGATGTTATTCATATTAATGAGCATCTGTATGAAATAGGTTTTCATTAAGATTATCTTTTCAGGAGAATGACTAAGTGCTGTTTCTTCCATTTGCGCCCACATCTTATCAATTCCTGCTTCTCGTACATCTTTAGCAGAAATCTTATTAAAATAACCCAATTTTCTACGTTCAATAAAATGAAACATATTATATTCTTCTATTTGAAAAGAGGATATGTATTCTGGGGAAAAGTGAATATACTTTCGTTCATAACAATCATTGGAATGGAAAACAATTCTATGTAGCTCTCTCGCGTTTGTGATGATGATATCATGGGGATGTAATTCATAAACTTGACCTTCAATATAATAAGTAAGACCGCCAGAAATAAAGTAGAACAACTCATAGCAGTCATGTATATGTGTATCAATATTATGAGGAGAATCATTGATTGTGTGGTTCAAGGTAAAGTAATCACTACTATAATGTAGGATTTCTTTCATAAGGATTTCACCTCTCCTTTTTTGTTGACTAATTTATACTTCTTCTTCTTACTTTAGCGCTTACAAAACGAAAAAGCAATATTTGCAATAAATTAAGCAATAAGTTCAAAGAAGAAAGGACAGTAGATAGTATAAAATACGGTTAGAACTACTGGTAGTCACTTAACTATAAACAGAGGGCACTAAAAAGTATAATATCTTCAAGCTAAATAAGGATTTATTTATTTGTAAACAAATGAAATAGCTTAATTTAAAAGTCGGTCACCAATAATTATGATTAAATGGCAGTTTTTTAGTGGTTTCATAAAACTGATGTGAGGGTGAATAGAATGAGTAGATTTATATTGTCTGCATTTGCTGACGAAATAAATGATCAATTAAAAACGCAGATGGATGTATTAGAATCACACGATATTAAGTTTATAGAGATGAGAGGAGTAAATGGAAAATTACTTGTCCATCATACGTTAGAAGAGGTACAAGAGATAAAACGTCAAATGGATGAGAGAGGATTTAAGCTCTCCGCAATTGGTTCTCCAATTGGCAAAATCAATATTACCGACGATTTTAGACCACATCTACAGTTGTTTAAGCATACGTTAGAGATAGCTGAGATTATGGAATGTAAATATATTCGGATGTTTAGCTTTTTTATGCCTAAAGGAGAGGATCCAAGTGTTTATAGAGAAGAAGTAATAAACCGATGGAGAAGCTTTATTCAAGTTACAGAGGGGAAAAATGTGGTTCTTCTCCACGAAAATGAATCCGGCATTTATGGAGATACGCCAGAAAGATGTTTCAATCTATTAGAGACATTGAATTGTGAATATGTGAAAGGAATTTTTGACTTTGCAAATTTTGTGCAATGTAATGCCAAGAATTATCCAGAGGCATTTATGCTGCTAAAAGATTATATTGCGTATATTCATGTGAAGGATGCCGTTTACAGTGATCATCATGTGGTACCTGCGGGGAAAGGAGACGGAAACGTATCAGAGATTTTACAGGAATTATATAAAACAGGTTATGAGGGCTTTTTATCACTAGAACCTCATTTATGGAATTATTCTGATTTCTCTTTGCTTACTCCAGACTCTCCTGGTTATGATTTACCTGTTGGAGAAGAAAAAAGATTTGCGGTTGCTGTACGAGCAATAAAAAATATCATAAATAAGATTCAATAAGAGGAGGATCCTTATGAATAAAGTGCGTATCGGAATAATTGGCATCGGAGCAATGGGATCAAATCATGCTGAAAGTTTGGTTACAGACAAAATTCCTCATGCAGAGCTTACGGCAGTCTGTGATATAAGTGGGGAAAGGCTAGAATGGGCAAAAAAGAAATTTGGAGAACAAGTTAAACGCTTTCATCGTGTGGATGATTTCTTTAATTCCAATGCTTTTGATGCAGTGATGATTGTTACCCCACATTATGATCATCCAAGTCTAGCGATTAGAGCTTTACAAGCTGGCTATCATACCTTAATTGAAAAACCTGCTGGAGTATATACAAAAGCGGTAAGAGAAATGAATGAAGTCGCTAAAAAGAGTGGTAAGGTATTTGGTATTATGTATAATCAACGAACGAATCCATTATATCGAAAAGTAAAGGACTTAATGGATTCAGGAGAACTGGGAGAATTAAAGAGAACGGTATGGATTATAACAAATTGGTATAGACCGCAAAGTTATTATGATTCTGGTGGCTGGAGAGCAACCTGGTCTGGTGAAGGAGGCGGTGTCCTGCTAAATCAAGATCCACATCAACTTGATTTATGGCAATGGATTTGTGGAATGCCAAAGCGAGTACGTGCTTTTATGGATTTTGGAAAATATCACGATATTGAAGTGGAAGATGATGTTACCGCTTACGTAGAATATGATAATGGAGCTACAGGTGTATTTATTACTTCTACTGGCGAAGCGCCAGGAACAAATAGATTAGAAGTGACAGGTGATAAAGGCAAGATTGTTATTGAAGATGGTAAGTTAACTTTTTGGCGATTGCGCGTATCAGAAAGAGTATTTAATAGAGAGTTTAAAGGTGGATTTGGTTGTCCAGAGTGTTGGAAATGCGACATTCCAATCGAAGGAGATAACACCCAGCATGTTGGCATTATCGAAAATTGGACAAATGCCATTAGAAATGGAGCAGAGCTCATCGCACCAGGGATAGAAGGCATCGATGGATTAACGATTTCAAATGCCATGCATTTATCTGCATGGACAGATCGTTGGGTGGACATTCCCTTAGATGAAGACCTATTTTTTGAACAATTGACAAAGAGAATAGAGCAGTCTACCTTTCAAAAGAAGCAGAATGACGTAGGAACATTGGATGTTTCAGGAACGCATTAGGATTCATTAATATTTCTGTATGGGTGAGACTCTATATTTGTAAGTATCTATTTACAAATATAGAGTCTTTTTTAGCCTTTTTCCTTAAAATTTTATGGTATTGGTATAATTCATCATGCTGTGTGGGTTCCACGTCCACAGAAAGAGAAGGATTCCTCATCTTCATAATAAGGTGAGGGATTTTTGATGAAAAATAGGTAAACCAAATAAAGCAAAAATACATATTCTAAAGGGAGATGAATAGCATTTTTTTAAACAGAGGGAATAGTTTGAGTATAAATTAGTACCAGGTAATAGTAATTGGTGTTAAAATATAAAGAAATGAATAATGAGGTGATGTGAATGTCAGCTTCTAAAGCACGTATTACAGCAATAGGTTCATACGTTCCAGAACGTATTTTAACAAATAATGATTTAGAAAAAATGGTTGATACGAACGATGAATGGATTGTGAAACGAACAGGTATAAAGGAACGGAGAATAGCAAATGAAAAAGAGTATACGAGTGATCTTAGCTATAAAGCAGTACGTAATTTGATAGAACAATACGATAAAACGATTGATGATGTTGATTTAATCATTGTTTGTACGATGACTCCTGACTATACAACGCCAAGTGTTGCATCCAATCTGCAAGCTAAGCTAGGGATAAAGAATGCTGGTGCGATTGATTTAAATGCTGCCTGTGCAGGATTTACTTATGGGTTGTATGTTGCTAATGGGCTGATTACAGCGGGATTAAATAAAAAAGTCCTTGTCGTAGGTGCAGAAACTTTATCAAAAATTACGGATTTCACAGATCGCACGACTTGTATCCTTTTTGGCGATGGAGCAGGGGCAGTTCTTATAGAATATGTGGAGGATCAACCAAGCTTTATTTCTTCCCATATAGGGTCTGAAGGGGAGGGTGGTCAACATCTATATTGCACAAATCTGGCTACTCAAATGAACGGCATCGATTTACTGGGAAATGGCTGCATTGTTCAAAACGGGAGAGAAGTGTATAAATGGGCTATTAAAACAGTTACGAGCGGTATGAAAATTGTTGCGGAAAAGGGAAGCCTGTCCTTGGATGATATAGATTGGTTTGTCCCACATAGTGCAAATTTAAGAATGATAGAATCGATTTGTGAGAAAAGTAATTTTCCAATAGAACAAACAATCTTTAGCCTTGTTCATTACGGAAATACTTCTGCAGCTACTATTCCATTGTCATTGGCTATAGGTGTGAAAGAGGGGAAATTAAAAGCCGGTGATAATGTTTTATTATATGGTTTTGGTGGAGGCCTAGCACATGCAGGATTATTGATTAAATGGTCACTTTAAAAATAGTTAACCTTAGTAATAGTATATGGAATGATGAGAAAGGGCATTAGGAAAAGTGCTCTTTTTTTGCATGACGAGGAAGTGGCGGTAAGAATATGTGGCGTCTTATTAGAATCAAGAAAAGTAATAGAGAAATTATCTATCTTATCATCAAAAACAGCAAAATCTAAAAAGAGGTAACCGAATATACTATTGGGTGTTAAAATAGATGTAAGAAAATTTTGTGATAATCCTCTATCCCCCTGGCTTATCCGTTCTAAAGGAGTATGTACAAAAGTGAACTGTCCAATTTAATAATCTCCCATTAACTAAATTTACTTTAATAAATAATGGGGGATGAAACATGAATTATAATAAAAACTTTTCATTATTAATGATCGGGCAATCTTTTGCGAATATAGGGGATGTTCTCTATATTGTAAGTGTTATTAGTATTATCTATGACTTGAAGGGATCAGCAACAGCTGCATCATTTGTCCCTTTTACCATTACAACTTGTATGTTTATTTCCAGTATAATAACACCCCTTCTCGTCGGAAAAGTAAGGTTGAACTGGTTAATGGCGGGTTCTCAATTGGGGAAGACAATATTGCTAATATTATTAGGCTTTTCATTAACAGGGTTAAATGAATCAAATTACTTTGTGGTCTTTATCGTCATAGGATTCATTGCATTTCTTGATGGTTGTGCAAATCCAATAAGACAAACTTTGATACCGTATTACGTTGAACCTGAGTATTTAATGAAAGCGAACGGAATTGCAGAAACGGTGACCCAATTGATTCAAGCAACAATGTGGTTTGTTGGAAGTATGTTTCTCCTAATTTTAAGCTCACAACAACTTATTTGGTTTGTTAGCTGTCTGTTTATTATTTCCAGTTTCTTACTATGCTTTTTGGAAACCGTCTATGCAGAAACAATTAAGTCAGCTAGAAAAGTAGAACAAATCAAAGAGGGGTGGGAGATACTATTTCATACTCCGGTATTAAGAAAAATTGCCTCCATTGATCTTTTAGAGGGTTTTGCTGGAACAGTATGGATTGCGGCTGTTTTATACGTATTTGTTAGTGATGCTTTAGAAGTGGAACAAAAATGGTGGGGCTTTATTAATGGAGCCTTCTTCTTAGGACTAATTTTAGGAAGCCTCTATTGTATAAAATATGCTTCCTTAGTGGAAAGAAAAATAGGGAGCTTTTTATTAGTAGGCGCATTCTTTAGTTTTCTTCTTACCATATTATTTAGTTTAAATAGTATTCCTGTATTCGCGCTAGTTCTATCGTTTGGTGTTGGCATTTTTACACAAATAAAAAGTATTCCTCAACAAACGGTCATTCAAACGAGCTTACCAAAAGAACAATTATCGAAGGTATATACCTCATTGGGAGCAATTGGTACAGGAATCTTTGGTATTGGGTCTTTGCTGATGGGAATGCTTACTGATTTATTAGGCGTAAGAATGGTGTTTGTTCTATCAAGCTTACTTCTTGCATTTGCCAGTATAATCATCTATAAAAATAAGTCCTTGTTTGCTAGCAATAGTTATTTCGGCAAAGAAAGAAACTAATCTTTGGAAAAAACTTGACCTTTATAAAAAAGAGGTCGAGTTTTTTTGAATAAATATTCGAAAAACGTTGAATTAATAATTCTAATAATTTAGAATATAGTTAACTGAAAATAAAATAGAGGTGTTGTTGAATGGAAGTTTTTAGTACTACTGGTCGGAAAAGAGAGACGTACCAAGTTGAAATGAAGTATTCACTACTATGGGAGTGTGCACTTGGCATAGCAGCTATCACGAATAACCGGCTACTCAATTCGTTAGATAGGCCAACAAGTTATTGGAAAGATGTAAGAACGAGTCTTTCTGTCGATTTACAAGCAGAATTAGATTATGTAGAAAAAAATAATACGTGGAAGGCATTACTTCAATTACTCCATCAAAAGGATTTTTCCAGCCTAGAAGCATTTAGCGAATATATCAATAATCTCACTGAAAGAGAATTGATCTACCAATGTATTCCGTTTATAAGTAAAAACTATCAGCCTATTAGAGAACAAGCAGCAGATAAAAAGCTCGAAGCGATAGAGCAATTAAGAGAAGCTACAAAAGACAACCCTTTTTTTCCAAGCTACATTTCTTTTATTTGTAAGATTGATGCACAACAGCTGAAACAGCATCTGATTATAGTCATGAGTGGTTGGTATAAAGCATTCATAGAACCTGATTTGGAAAACTTGAAATCTATCTTACAAACGGATGCTCGTGCAAAAGAAAAAATGAAAAAGAAAATGGAACCCGAAGAATTTGTAGAATGGGCGACGGGTGGGATTAAGTATATGCCAGAACCAAGCGTTTATAAAGTATTACTTATTCCACAATACATATATCGACCATGGAATATTGCAGCAGATTTAGAAGAAACGAAAGTATATTATTATCCCGTTTCAAATGAAAGCCTATCTCCGAGTGATAAATATATGCCGAGCAATTTTCTTGTATTGAAACATAAGGCTTTAGGGGATGAAGTACGCATGAGAATAGTGAAATTATTATTTGAACAAAGTCGAACACTTCAGGAAATGACGGAAAAATTAGCGTTGGGAAAATCAACGATTCACCATCATTTAAAGATATTGAGATCTGCACAACTAGTAGGAATAGAAGAAGGGAAGTATGTATTAAAGACGCGAGCTATCATGTCATTAGCAAAAGAATTAGAGCAATACTTTCAACAATGAGGGATTTAGAAGAAACCACAAAAAAATGATTGAAACGCAGTATAATAAGATCCAATTCTACAAGGAAATTAGCCAAAAAAAGAATATATCAGCTAAAGTAACAAGGAAATCAGCCAAAATAGGAATATATCAGCCAAACCACCAAGGATATCAGTCAAAATGAGGATATATCAGCCAAACCACCAAGGATATCAGTCAAAATGAGGATATATCAGCCAAACCACCAAGGATATCAGCCAAAAAAAGAATATATCAGCCAAACCACCAAGGATATCAGCCAAAAAAAGAATATATCAGCCAAACCACCAAGGATATCAGCCAAAAAAAGAATATATCAGCCAAACCACCAAGGATATCAGCCAAAATGAGAATATATCAGCCAAACCACCAAGGATATCAGCCAAAAAAAGAATATATCAGCCAAACCACCAAGGATATCAACCAAAATAAGGATATATCAGCCAAACCACCAAGGATATCAGCCAAAATATGAATATATCAGCCAAAGTAACAAGGATATCAGCCAAAATAGAAATATATCAGCCAAACCAAAGAAAGTGGTGCTAGTTTGTATATTTTTCGAAATAAATCATTTACATATATGTGGATTGGTAATGGCATATCAGAATTAGCAGGAGCTTTTGGAACCTTTTGCAATTCGTTATTAATCTATGAAATAACAGACTCATCTTGGGCATTGGGGAGTATGTGGCTATTATATTTCCTGCCCTCCCTTGCGCTTCAGCTTTTTATTGGACCTTATATTGATCGTTGGAGTAGAAAATGGACCATGATTTTTGCACTTTGGAGCAGGGGACTTGTGTTTGTCATACCCCTTATCGGTGTTATGACAAACACATTAGTCCCATGGCATATTTTTATTGTCCAAATCATTATAGGATTAATAACACCTATTTATTCACCAGCCAATCAAGCGATACTATCCAGTATTGTTTCAAAAAAACAATTGCATACAGCTAATGCATACATAGAAGGAATGGCGAGATTAATGACCTTTACGGCTCCTGTTATGGCAGGGGTGGTCATTGAATATATCGGGGTTAACAGCACTTTATCTTTTATTTGCCTTTCCTTGATTATTAGCGGAAGTCTTTTATTAGGAGTTTCCGAAGAAAGAGAAAAGAGACCGGAGAGAAAAGAGGGCACTGAAAAACTGATAGCTATTGATGATTGGCCGTAACTGCCTTTTAAACTTAGATGTGTAAATTGTTTTCCGAGGTGCCCACTTGCTTTCCATGGGGCGAGCGCCGAGCCGCTTCACAGCTCACGCTCCTGCAGGGTCTCGGACTTTCTCGCTGTTCCCATAGGAGTCAAGCGGTCACCTCTCCAAACCAACTTAATATTCGCTTTCAAATAAATAAATTCTTATTTATTTTGGAGATACTATACTTTTTCAGTGCCCTCGAGAGAAAAGCATGGGGTACTGAATTTATGGAGGGAATCAGTTATTTTTTTCAGCAAAGGACGATAGTGTGGTTAGGAGTTTTTCTAGCATTTGTCCAATTTGGAGTAGGGGTTACGATGGTAATTAATATTCCATATATCAAAACGGTTCTATACGGAAATAATGCCATGTATGGTTATTTTATGGCGGGATTTCCGTTAGGCTATATGATAGGGACATTATTGGTTGGGAAATTAAAATACGCCTCAAGACGAAGATTGATGCTAGGGGCACTTTTAATTGGAGGGTTGACTTATATTAATCTTGGGATAACTAGCTCGCTCATTTTTGCCATAGCAACAGAATTGATTGCAGGTATCGCGATGGCTTTTTTTAGTATCCATAATATAACGATTTGTCAGCAAACTGTTCCTAATCATCTAATGGGAAAAATTATTTCCGTGCGCTCTTTTATCATTCGTGCAATGATGCCGCTTGGCGTATTAATAAGTGGAGTTCTAAGTGAAGTATGGGGAATCCGACCTTTGTACATTTTAATTGGAACATTAATTGCTATTATTTCCCTACTAGGAATGCTACTACCATATTTTGCGTTTATAGATAACGTGAATACTGAGGAAAAGCTTGCTTCCTAAATTCCGATAAAAAAGACTAGGAAACGCTGATAGTGATTTTCCTAGTTTTTTCCCTTTAATACTTTTTCAACAAAATCGCAGAATTATGACCGCCAAACCCAAAGGAATTGGATAAACCAATAGATAAGGAAGCTTTTCTTGCTCCTTCTGGGACATAGTCTAAATCACAGTCAGAATCTGGAGTTTTTAAATTAATAGTTGGTGGAATAATACCTTCTCGCAAACTCTTAACTAAGGCGATTGCCTCCGCTCCACCCGCGGCACCAAGCATATGACCAAGCATCGATTTGTTCGCGGTTACTGGTATTTTATAAGCTTCCGCTTCAAATAATTTCTTAATAGCTAATGTTTCCGATAAATCGCCTACTGGTGTACTAGTCGCATGAGCACTAATTACATCCACATCAGAAGGGGAGACATTTGCTTTTGCTAATGCATTTTTCATGGCGAGATATGCGCCTCTTCCTTCTGGATGGGTTGCAACCATATGATGAGCGTCAGAGCTCGCTCCATAGCCAATAATTTCAGCTAATATCTTAGCATTTCTCTTAAGGGCATGTTCCAAGTCTTCAACGACCAAGATTGCCGCACCTTCACTCATTACAAATCCATCTCGATTTCTATCAAAAGGTCTGCTTGCTAATGTGGGTTCCTCGTTATTAGTAGATAAGGCCCTTGCATTACCAAAGCTAGCTAAGGATAAATTTGTAATAGCTGCTTCCGCTCCACCGGCAAACATCACGTCTGCATCACCATTTCGAATGGTGCGAAAAGCTTCCCCAATCGAGGTATTTCCAATGGAACAAGCTGTTACAGGAGAAAGGGAAGGACCTTGGGCTCCGAATCTAATACTAATTTGTGCCGCAGCAGCGTTTGAAATCATCATCGGCACTAAATTAGGACTTACTCGATTAGGCCCTCGTTGATTTAATGTATTTACATTATCAATAAGGGTGGTTAAACCGCCAATCCCTGAACCTACATAGACACCTAGCCGCTCTTTGTCTACTTTATTTAAGTCTAGCTGAGAGTTAGATAAAGCTTCATCTGCTGCTGCTAATGCAAACTGGCTAAATCGGTCAAGCTTCTTCGCTTCCTTTGTACCCCATCTTTCTTCTGGATGAAAGTCCGTTACAACTCCAGCTATTCTTGTTTTTAATGAAGAGGCATCTAAATGCTCGATCATACTGATTCCAGATATTCCATTTAAAAGGTTCTGCCAATAATCATCTACATTGTTTCCTAACGGTGAAATGATTCCCATTCCAGTGATAACGACTCTTTTCACAAATTTTCCCCCATTCCTTTTTTATTTATTGTATGCTTTTTTTATCCTATTACAAGTTGTAGTTTATACTAGTATAATTAATACTAGGTTAAAAAGGAGAATGTATATGAATAGAGACATCCGATTAGAAGCGCTATCCGATTTTCTAAAAACAAAACGGTCAAAAATACAGCCACAAATGGTTGGACTTCCTGCTGGTAGTAGAAGAAGAACGGCAGGACTTCGTCGCGAGGAAGTAGCACAATTAGCTGGTGTAAGCACTACATGGTATACCTGGCTAGAGCAAGGTAGAGACATTAAAGTATCTATTTCAGTTTTAGACGCTGTTGCAGATGCGCTCCAATTGAGTTTAGATGAGAGAAAATATGTGTACGGATTAGCTTTTGAAGAAGGTGGTTCCTTCTTTCCAAAAGGAGAGGAAGAGGGAATGATTACGCCATCCTTGGAGAAAATTTTAAAAGAGCTTCGTTACTGTCCTTCGATTATTACCGATCGACGCTCCTTTATTGTAGGATGGAATGAAGCTGCTAAACAAGTATTCTTGGATTTTGAAAAAATTCCACTTGAAAAAAGAAATCTAATTGAACTGGTTTTTTCAAGAAAAGAGCTAAGAGCATTAGCTGTTAATTGGGAAGACTTTGTCAAAGGATTTCTCTCTATCTTTCGCACTTATTTAGGGCAGTATATGGCAGATGAGTGGTATGGAGAATTTATTGAAGAGATGAAAAAGAACTATCCGGATTTTAATAAAATGTGGAATGAAAGTGAAGTAAGTTCTGCGCCTGAAGTATTAATTGAATTTCGTCACTCCAAGGCTGGGAAAATGATTTATAATTTAACTTCTTTGCAAGTTCATGGCCGAAATGATTTAAGATGTAGCATTTATACGCCTGTTGATGGGACTGGTACAGAAGAGAAGATTAAGCATTTGATGAAATAAGAGGTGATTCTAGTTTAGGGGGGGCATATTACTGATTTGGTCCGTGTTAACAACAAATGAAGCGAATTCGTATTTGCATAATTTTTTCCGAAACAATCGGTCATGGTTTGTGTGTTAAGCGTATTCATTTATAGCGAATTATCGTATATCATGTAAATAGAAAGGAGAACAACAATGAATCTAAATAAAAAATGTATGGCCATACTAAGAGATTTATTAGAGACTCCTGACTACATCAAAATTCAAGAACTAGCTAATAAACTTGATGTAAGTGAAAGGGCAATAAGATATAACATCAATAAATTAGATGAATTTCTTTTTCAAAATGGATTTAACTGCATTGAAAGGCATCATTTAAAAGGAATTAAATTAAATAGAGTAAAAGAAGTAACAACGTTTATAGCAAAGTTTCTAGAAGAGCATTCACCATATCAGTATATTTTATCGAAGGAAGAACGTTTTATCTATATTTTGACAAGGTTGTTAGGTGAAACGGAACCGATTTCATACTCTGATTTGCAAGATAAAATAGGAATATCTAAGTCTACCTTGGATTCAGAGCTGCAATTGATTAATGAATATATTGATCCATATGGTTTAACTCTAGAGCGAAAAAGAAAGCATGGTGTTCTGATACAGGGGGATGAAAAGCAAAAGAGATCGCTTTTAAACAAGATGATCTTAGGTACCATTAGTGCAAAAGATATCTTTCAATATATTAGCAATCACCGTGTTCTCTCGAAAATCAATACTATTTATTTTCATGATGTATTAAGTGAAATCGATATTCAATTTATTGATGATTTAATTTTCTCAGCAGAACAGGAATTGGATAAAGAATTTGATGATCAGTCTTATATGAATCTGTTAACACACTTAATGGTTGCGGTAAAGAGGACATTCCAGCATCGTGAAGTAGATATATCAGAAGCTATTATTAGTAATATCAGTGATACAAGAGAATATACAGTAGCTAAACATATGATGGAGGAACTGGCTTGGCATTATGCTATTTCTATTCCAGATATGGAGGCTGGTTATATTGCTTTACAATTATTAGGGGCAAAGAGCATTAAAAAGCATCCACTTGATCAACAAGAGTTGAATGGTGATGAGCTATACTTAGCTTCTCTAAAAATGGTCGATGAATTAGAATCCATCTATCAATGTAGGTTTGGGGAAGAGAAAGAAAAGATAGTCGAGGGATTACTTCTTCATTTAAAGCCAGCTATCTATCGAATTAAATATCACTTAACGTTAGAAAATCCTATGTTTGATGAGATTATCTTTCATTATGAGGAATTGTTTCAACATACGAAAAAAATAACAAAGTATTTGGAAGAACATCTGGACCAGTCTTTTAACGATCATGAAATATCCTACATTACCTTGCATTTTGCAGCAGCATTAGAAAAAGCACAGGATAATATGGAAGCAAGAAAAAAAGTGTTGTTGGTTTGTGGTGCTGGAATATCGAGTGCCAATATTTTATCCAATCAACTCCAAAAAGCGTTCCATGTAGAGATTGTAAACACAGTTTCGTTTAGAGCGTTACAGTATATGGACTCTAGCAGCTATGATTTAATCATAAGTACAATTGATATTCCAGAGATGAATAATAAGAAATACTTGAAAGTTAATGTTTTTTTAACAGAGTCAGACTATGAGCTTATTAGTCAATTTTTACATTCCAAATTTAGCCAAGGGAATTATTACGAAGTTACCTTAAATAAGGTGAATAAACTATTGGAAGCGGTTCAATCACATGGAACAGTGAAGGATGTTTATAAGCTCCAATATCAATTTATGAAAATACTAATGGATAAAAAAGAAGATTCTACATCCTATGAGAATTTAAGTATTCGAAATATTATTAATGAAAGAACAATAAAACTGAAAGCAAAAGTAGGTTCTTGGGAAGAAGCTATTAAAGAAGGAACTGACTTATTATATGACGATAAATCAGCAACTAGCCCTTATTATGAGACGGTGATTAAACACTTTCATGAATATGGTCCATATATGGTGGTTGCGCCTGGAGTTGTTTTATCACATGCAAGGCCAGAAGATGGAGCATTAAAGCTTGCTCTCAGTTTAGTTACTTTTAAAAATGGTATTGATTTTAAAGACGATTTTAAAGAAGATGTCTGACTGGTGGTTACTTTAACGGTTGTGGATAAGACTAGTCACTTAGAAATATTGGGACAACTGATGAAACTATTAACGAATAAAGATGATGTGGAAAAAATAATTAAAGCGAATTCCAAGGAAGATATCTTCCAAATTTTCAATGAATATTCGCAATAAATAGGAGGAAATTAAAATGAAAAAAATATTAATCGCTTGTGGTGCAGGTATTGCTACTTCTACTGTTGCTTTAAATAAATTACAGGATGCTTTAAAGGAAAGAGGATTGCTAAATCAAGTAACGCTTCATCAAACAACAGTTGCTGAATTGGCTAGTAAAGCAAATGAATATGATTTAATCGTAACAACTACAAACTTCACAAAAGAATTAAATATTCCAGTTGTTAAAGGCTTATCATTCATTACAAATGTGGGGAAAGAGAAAACCATTGAGGAGGTTATTACGAAGTTAGGTCTAAAATAAGGGGGATAAGGAAAATGGATTTCGTAATAGATGAAGAACTGATATTCACGGATCGAATATTTACAACCGATAAAGAGGTATTGGAATTTTTAGCGGATGAATTATTAAAAAAAGGCTATGTGAAAGATTCCTATAAAGAAGCTCTCTTAAAACGTGAGGTTGAGTTTCCAACTGGACTTGATTTTGGAAATTACGGAGTAGCAATTCCGCATTCAGATGCAATTCATGTCAATAAATCGACGCTTGTAATCATCGTTCCAGAAAAACCTATTACATTTAGTAATATGGATGGTAGTGGAGCGGTAGAAGTGAAATTAATTTGCAATATTGTTTTAAAAGATAAGCAAAATCAAACTGCTATGCTTTCCAGTTTAATGGGCCTCTTTTCTGAAGAAGAGGCTGTTAAAGAGATGATGACTGGTGATATTTCTTCTATTAAGAAATATTTAAGTCAACTTGTTACAAGCTAAGTTTTTCAGATAAATAAAACAACCAATTGCAACCGTTATCATATTAGAGGAATTGCAATTGGTATTAGGAGGTAAGCCACATGGCTGTTCTAGATTATATTGTTAATTTAGGTGCAAGTGTCATGATGCCAATTATATTCACTATCTTTGCTCTTTTATTAAGAGTAAAGGTAGGAAAGGCAATTAAATCAGGATTACTTGTTGGTGTAGGATTCATTGGGTTAAATATTGTTATCGCTTTATTGACGGATAACCTTGGTCCTGCTGCAGAGCAGATGGTGCAAAACTTTGGACTGAATTTACATGTATTGGATGTAGGTTGGCCAGCTGCAGCAGCTATTGCGTTTGGTTCAAAAGTAGGGGCACTGATTATTCCGGTTTGTTTAGTAGTGAACATAGTGATGTTACTTACTAGAACGACACAAACGGTTAATATTGATATTTGGAACTACTGGCATTTTGCTTTTACAGGATCGATTGTTGCTGTTTTAACAGATAGTTTTTGGTAGGGTATTTTTGCAGCTATTATAAATATGATTGTTATTATGGTTATTGCTGACCTGACTGCGAAAAGTGTCGAAAAGCATCTTGGATTAGAGGGTGTATCATTACCGCAAGGTTTTACAGCATCATTTGTACCGATTGCCATCGTTGTGAATAAAATCTTAGATTGGATTCCTGGTATTAATAAAATTAATTTAGATGCAGATGGGTTACAAAGAAGACTAGGTGTATTCGGTGAACCAATATTCCTTGGAACCATTATTGGTGGAATTCTTGGATTAGTAGCTGGTTATGATGTAAAAGGTATTCTTAACTTAGCGATTACAATGGGAGCAGTATTAGTCTTAATTCCAAAAATGGCAGCAGTATTGATGGAAGGATTAATGCCTGTATCGGAAGCAACACAAGATTTGATTGAAAAACGCTTTAAAAATTTTGGGAAACTATTTATTGGTCTTGATTCAGCAGTTGGGATTGGTCATCCAACTACGTTAGTTGTATCTCTATTACTTGTACCAATATCATTAGTTCTTGCAGCAATACTTCCAGGTAACGGTTTATTACCATTTGCAAGTTTAGCAGGTCTACCATTCGCATTTGTGTTAATTGTCCCAATTACAAAAGGGAATGTATTCCGTACGTTCATTGTTGGTCTTGTTATTACAATATTAGGTTTATGGTTTGCTACAGACTTAGCACCTATCTTTACAAAAGCAGCTAGCTTGGTAAACTTTGCGATTCCTAATGGTTCGAGTCTAATTTCAAGCATTGATTATGCAGCAAGTCCACTACCATGGTTTATCGTAAAATTGTTAGATATAAAAATAATTGGCGCAATTATCATTGCTGTACTTACCCTTGCTTTAATGCTTTATAACAGAAGAAGAATTTTAAAAGAAGCGAAAGAACAAGCAGATAATGTAGAAGCTTAAAAAATAAGTAGTCGTAGAATACGTGACAGCCACACTCCATGAATCAAAGGGTGTGGCTGTTTTCTTATATGGACTTATTTATTTTAAACCATTGAGAAGTTGTTTTATCCCTTCCACCACAGGAGTTTCCGAACGTCCAAGCAATTTCTCAAAGTCTTTGCTTTCTATTTCTAGGGAACCTTCGCGAATATCCTTTTGGATAGCCACAAGCATAGGAACGATAAAGTCTGGTACGCCAGCTTTAGTCATTATTTCAGCATAAGTTGTGTCATCAACCTGTTGAACGGGTACTTCTTTTCCAATCACTGTGCTAACAGCAGCAGCGATATCTTCCTGAGATAATAGTTTGCCAGACAGCTCATAAATCGTATTCTCATGTCCTTCTCCTGCTAGTACTTCTGCTGCTGCTTCTGCATAGTCTTGTTGTAAAGCCCAGCCGACTTTTCCCTCTCCAGCAGAGGTAATCCATGGTGCTCCCGCTTGAACACCTTGAATAGTAGAAAGTTCATTTTCAAGGTACCAGTTGTTACGCAAGAAAGAATAGGGGATGCCTGTTTGAAGAATAGCTTCTTCTGTTGCTTTGTGAACTTCAGCAAGGAAATTTGTGCTTTCTTGTGCATTTGCAATACTTGTATATGCGATAAACGAAACACCAGCATTTTTGGCTGCTGCGACTGCGTTACTGTGTTGACGAATTCTTGTTTCCGTGTCTCCATCTGCTGAAATAATCAATAATCGATTAATTCCTTTAAAGGCTGTTTCCAATGTTTCTGGCTTATCGAAATCTCCCTCGCGAACATCTACACCTTTTACACGTAAATCTTCTGCTTTTTCAGGATGACGAACACTGACTGCAAGCTGGTCAGCAGAAACTTTTGATAGTAAAACATTCACGATTTTAGAGCCGAGTTTACCAGTAGCACCTGTTACTAATAGTTTCATTTTATATTTCCTCCCATTCATTTTCTTATTTCATTATAACCAAATGTTTCTGACAAGATGTGTTGTTGTATATTCAATATAGGTATATAGTATATTCATAGTTAGAAAAATAAAAGTAGTTATTTTTTAATAACATAGTCACATAAATAGTACCATGGGAAAGGAGATAGATCAGATGGCTCGTTATTTTGTTCAAGGAACACCTGACTCGAGTGAAGAGGAAGGGTTCTGTCCTGTTACTTATACGCAAAATTTAACAGCGGGAAGATGGAAAATTATTATCTTATGGCATTTAAGTCAAGGAACAAAACGCTTTAATGAACTACAAAGGCTGTTACCAGGCATTTCAAAAGGAATTTTAACAAGACAGCTAAGGGAATTGGAAGCAGATCAAATGGTACATCGAGAAGTATATAAAGAAGTGCCGCCTAAAGTGGAGTATTCTTTAACAGAAAAGGGAGTAAGCTTTATCCCCATTCTTGATTTAATGGGGGAGTGGGGGAAGAAGCATTATAAGGATTAAAAAAATGGGGACAATGAATTGTCCCCATAAGCTTTACAATACTTTATTCAAGAAATCTTTCGTACGCTCATTTTGTGGGTTTCCAAAGATCTCTTGTGGTGTACCTTCTTCGACAATGTATCCATTATCCATGAAGATTACACGGTCCGCCACTTCTCTAGCGAAGCCCATCTCATGTGTAACGATAACCATGGTCATTCCTTCTTGTGCCAATTGTTTTATAACATTCAATACTTCTCCGACCATTTCCGGATCTAAGGCACTTGTTGGTTCATCGAATAGCATAATATCAGGATTCATGGCAAGGGCACGTGCGATTGCGACCCTTTGCTTTTGGCCACCAGATAATTTAGCTGGATTTTCATTCGCCTTTTCTTTCAAGCCAACTCGATCTAAAAGTGCTAATGCTTTTTCTTTCGCTTGCTGTGGCGTGGCTTTCTTTAAATCAACTGGTGCTAGCGTGATATTTTCTAATACCGTTAAGTGTGGAAAAAGATTAAAGTGCTGGAACACCATTCCAATATTTTCTCTAATTTTATTTATGTCATTTTTCTTATCGGTTAATTTAAAGTCATTTACTACTACTTCTCCACTTGTTACTTCTTCTAACATATTTAAACAGCGCAGAAGGGTACTTTTACCAGATCCAGAAGGACCGATTAAGCAAACAACTTCGCCTTCTGTTACCTGTAAATCAATTGATTTTAATACTTCGAGACTACCATATGATTTTTTCAGATTCGTCACTTTAAGCTTGGCCATTTTTTATCCTTCTTTCTAATACATTTGATACTTTTGTTAGAATCATAATGACAATAAAGTACATAATGCCGACAATTAGCCACATTTGGAATGATTCTAAGTTTCTTGCAATAATAATTTTTCCACTTTGTGTCAATTCATTGATGCCGATAATCGAAAGAATAGACGTATCTTTCAAGGTGATAACAAACTGGTTAATAAATGCTGGAATCATTAATTGAATCGCCTGTGGAAGGACGACTTTTCTCATTGCTTTTCCATAAGGAAGTCCCAGACTACGTGCGGCTTCCATTTGTCCTTTATCAACCGATTGAATTCCTCCGCGGACAATCTCAGCCATGTAAGCACCAGCATTTAAACTTAGGGTAATAAGACCGGCAGCAACAGCTGAAATGCGAAAATCAAGAGCTGCTGGTATTCCAAAATAAATAAAGAATGCTTGAACGATTAATGGTGTTCCTCGGAATATATCGATGTAAATAATAGCGATTGTGTTTAACACTTTATTTTTTGCAATACGTAATAATCCGAAAATAATCCCAAGTACGGTTGCAATTAACAGAGAAATAACGGTTAAGATCAATGTCATTTTTAAACCAGATAGCAAGCTTGGGAAACTTTCTTTCAATAGACCGAAAAAGCCGCTTCCTTCTTCCACATCTGAGCCAGTTTCTAAGTATTTATCTAATATTCTTTGATATTCACCTGACGCCTTTAAATTAGCCAAACCAGTGTTAAACATCTCAAGAAGCTCTGTGTTTTGTCCTTTTGAGACAGCAAAACCATATGATGCTCCTGCTTCTTTATCTGTGACAATTTTTAATCCATTTCCTTGCTTGATTCCATATGCTAATACAGGATAATCATCAAATACAGCAACGGAATTTCCTGTTCTTACTTCTTCGTACATATTAGCAGAATCGTCAAAAGTCACGATTGAAAATCCGTATTCGTCTTTGATGCTCTCTGCAAAGCTAGCACCTTCTGTTCCTGTTTTCACAGCAACTTTTTGACCTTTTAAATCTTCATAAGAGGAGATGGTCTCATTATCACTATCAACCGCCATAATGATACCTGAATCAAAATAAGAATCAGAGAAATCAAACTTCTTTTGTCTTTCCTCTGTAATACTCATTCCGGCAATAACAGCATCTACTTGGTTTGATTCAAGCGCTTGAACAGCAGCGTTAAATCCAAGTGGCTTCATTTCATATTGGAAGCCTTGGTCTTTTGCAATAGCAGCGATTAAGTCCATATCAATTCCAACGAAATCACCATTTACATCCTGAAATTCAAATGGTGCAAATGTAATATCTGTTGCAATCTGATATACTTTCTCCTTTGCTTCTGCTTTTGTTATGGGAGAAATAATACTCAATATAGTTAAGATAACTACAAAGAATAAAATAAATTTAGACATTCTTTTTTGCTTCATTCGTGTAACTCCTTTTCGCATTATTCTTGATGTTGATAAGTTTTGGATATCTTATGTTAGATTATCTAACAAAAACATAATTAAAATAATACTAAACAATCGTGATATTGTACAGATAGGAATATAAAGTGAAATTTTTCCATATTTTTTGTCAGAAATGGATTACATTACAGAAAGTATGTTATACTACAGTTACTTACAACGAAAGGGATGATGGGTGAACGATGAAGAACTAATCTTATTTTTCAACAATTTGAATGAAAAAATTTCAAATTAACCAAAAATAGGATTAGTCTGCCCATTTTCATATAACGCTTTTCTGTGTATATCTCTAATGGTATGCGCACAATTAGTGGTCGATATGCACGGTTTTTTTGTATATGATCATGATTGGGAACGAGCGGATAATTAGGTACGGCTAATCCTTCCAAGGAAAATTGGGAGGATTTTTTTTCTCCCTTCATAGAAAGGGTTTGATCGGATGACAGAACTATTTAAATTAGTGAATATCAGTTATGAAGTGTTGGATGCAACCATTTTTGAAAAAATAAATGCAAGTGTACGGCAGGGAGAGGTTATTGGGATTATTGGCAAGAATGGTGCAGGCAAATCAACATTATTGCAATTAATAAATCAAGATATAGCTCCTACAAATGGGCATTTGAAGTGGATAAAGGAAAATTTGGTTATTAGAATGGTTGAGCAAGAAACAGAAAACTATGACCTAGCGGAAGAAAATTCAACTGAAATGAAGCTGTTGGAAAAATGGCAAGTGCCAACAAATGATTTTCAGAATATGAGCGGTGGGGAAAAGTTAAAAGCTCGGCTTGCTAGAGGTTTTGCTGTTGAAGCAGACATACTGCTTTTAGATGAACCAACCAATCATTTAGATGAGCGAAGTATGAAACTCCTTCAACAGCAAATCAAAAAATATAAGGGTACCATTCTCCTTGTCTCTCATGATCGTTATTTTCTAGATAGTGTAACCACAAAGATTTGGTCTATTGAAAGTAGGAAGCTTATTGAACATAAAGGAAACTATTCCAGTTATATGGAAGCGCGCGAACAGAAAAGGTTAACCCAGCAGAGGGAATATGATAAACAACAAAAGAAGATTAAACAAGTCGAAGGACAAATGAAAGAGATTACCTCTTGGGCGCAAAAGGCACATGCGCAATCAACCAAACAAGAGTTTCCAAAGGAATATTATCGGGCAAAGGCGAAACGAATGGATGCTCAAGTGAAATCGAAGCAAAAACGATTGGAAAAGGAACTGGAAAGAAATAAAGTGGAGCGTGTAGAAGAAGAGTATACGGTATCTTTTTCGATTGAAGCGAATAAAAAGAAAGGAAAACGCTTTTTGGAGATTAAGGATTTATCGAAGAAATTTGGCTCTCGCGTTTTGTTTGAAAAAGGGAATATTACGATTCAATATGGCGAGAAGGTTGCTATTATAGGTCCGAATGGAAGCGGGAAGACAACCTTATTAAACATTATTTTAGGAAAAGAAAAAGCAGACGGGGAAGTCTGGATTTCTCCTACAGCCAATATGGGGTATTTAACACAGGAAGTATTTGATCTCCCTTTAGAGGAAACACCAGAACAGCTATTTTTTACTGAGACGTTTGCTGCAAGGGGAAAAGTACAAACGCTAATGAAACATCTAGGGTTTATGCCGTCCCAATGGAAGGAACCGATAAAAAATATGAGCATGGGGGAACGGGTAAAGTGTAAGTTAATGGCATATATTTTAGAAGAAAAAGACGTGCTTATTCTGGATGAACCAACGAACCATCTTGACTTGCCATCCCGTGAGCAATTAGAAGAAACGCTATCGCAATATAATGGGACTCTTCTAATCGTTTCCCATGACCGCTATTTTTTGGAGAAAACAACAACAAGCAAAATAGTTTTAGCAGAAGACTCCTTTAAGAGGCAATGGACAGAATCTGCGAAGCAGGAAAGGGACAATAAAGAGGAACTGCGTTTAAAGCTAGAAACAGAAAGACAAGAAGTTCTAGGAAAATTAAGCTTTATGACACCAAAGGATAAAGAATATGCAGAATTAGATAGAAAGTTTTTGGATTTGACGAAGCGAATGAAGGAGTTGGAGTAGTGGGACGTGGGGCCGGGTTCCTTGTCCCACTCAATTTACAAAATAATAAATTGCTGCAGCTATTGCTAATGACACAATCCCAATCAAACCAACTACTATGGAAATCTTTGTGTTTAATGCGCGATCTTCTTTTGTTTCTGTGAAATAATGGTTTCTATGTTGCCGTCCATCGGGCCATGCGCCTACCATAGTTACAGCGATAAAAATCGCGATAATCCCAATGACTAAAAAAAATGTAAACATAGTTATTCCTCCTTTTCCAATGAAGCACCTTTTTCTTTTGTAAAATATACGTTTTGTCCTCCCTAAAAGTTACAGAAATATAAGATTATTTGTGTTTTAATAAAAAGAAAGAGGAGGAATAGGCATGAGAGTACCTGTTAAGCTACAAAAGGGGGATGAAATTAGAGTAATCGCTCCTAGTCGAAGTGCAAAAATATTATCTGAAGAGGGAATTGTGCAAGCAAAGAAAAGATTAAAGGATCTTGGATTTGTTGTTACGTTTGGTAAGTATATTTTTGAATCCGACTTACAGTTTTCCACGACAATAGAACATCGAATAGAAGATATTCATGATGCTTTTCGGGATAAAAAGGTGAAAGGGATTTTAACTGTAATTGGTGGATTTAACAGTAATGAGCTATTGCCTTATTTGAATTATGATTTAATAAAAAACAATCCAAAGATACTTTGCGGGTATAGTGATATTACTGCTTTAGCAACAGCCATCACAACAAAGGCTGATTTTATTACATATTCAGGACCGCACTTTTCTAGCTTTCAAATGGATAAGTTACAGGAATACCAAACGGAATATTTCCAGAAATGCTTGATGGAATCACAGAAATTTATGGTTGAGCCTTCTGATGTATGGACAGATGATGCATGGTATTTGGATCAAGAAAATCGCCAATTCGAACCAGGGGGATGGAAGGTATATCAAGAGGGTAGGGCAAAAGGGCAAGTGTTTGGCGGTAATCTATGTACCTTAAATTTACTGCAGGGAACAGAATATATGCCAAATCTGAAAGACAGCCTTCTGTTTGTAGAAGATGATGAATTAACCATTCCAGAAACGTTTGCAAGAGACTTAACTTCTTTATTACAGACTGCTGGCTCCATAAAAGCGCTAGTAATTGGGAGATTTCAAAAAGCTTCTAAGATGTCAGAGGAGCAGCTTCTATTTATTCTGGATAAACATCCTCTTTTGAAAAAAATCCCTGTTCTCTATAATGTTGATTTTGGACATATTCAACCATTCTTTACTTTTCCAATTGGAGGAGAAGTAGAGATTGATACGATGACACATGGAATAAAGATGACTACTTTTTAAACAATCCAGAGGAGGAATCGACTTGGAGCTTAAAGAAAAAATAAAAAATCTGCCAACATCTCCAGGGGTGTATTTGATGAAAGACTCCTCTGGTCACATCATTTATGTTGGCAAATCAAAAAAATTAAAAAATAGAGTTTCTTCCTATTTCCAGCATTCGAAAAATCGGTTTGGCAAATGGGAGAAGCTTGTAAAGCATATAAAGGATTTCGACTTTATCCTAACAGATACGGAATTTGAGGCATTGATGCTGGAATGTAAGTTAATAAAGGAAATTCAACCTATGTACAATAGAATGATGAAAACAACAAAGGCTTATAACTACATCGTTTTTCGATGGCAGAAGGGAAACTATCATATGGAAATCGCCAATGAGTTAGATAAGGACGATGTTCATTATTACTTTGGTCCCTTCACTAGTAAAGGAACAGTAGAAAATGTGATAAATGGAATAAAAGCATTTTATAAAATAAATTGCTCCCAAGAGAAGTGGAGTCAAAGTCCGTGCTTGAATTATTCCATCGGAAAGTGTATGGGGATTTGTTTTGATCCAATAGCCAAAGAAGCTCACCAACAAATTATTCATCGGCTTATCGCTTTATTTAATAAAAAGGATAATGGTGTACTAGAAGAGATGTCCACAAAAATGATTGAAGCCTCCAGTAATGTTGAGTTTGAGAAGGCAGCAGAAATTAGAGATACGATTACGAAAATAAATACGATTTTGCAAACAGAATCAGTAGTAAGTTTTATGGTGGATAATCATCTAATAATGGCAGTAGAATCCTTAGCTGACTATCGAATAAAGCTTTTTCTTATTAGACGAAATAAAATTATTTATCAACAAATATATGAAGTCAATCAGGTAGATATTCAAGAAGTGAAGAGAAGGATAGAATCCCTTTCTGTACCCAACCAACATATCAGTGCTTTGGGAAAAGAGGAAATAGATGAAGCATATATTATTTATAAATATTTAAACAGCGACAATTGTACGTATACTGTTATAGAGGATGATCGAGTAAGTAGCACTGAATGTGATTATTTGGAAGATGTTCTTAGGAGAATCCTTCCGATTCCTATCCAAAATTAGAGGAGAAAATAAATATGCTGTCAAAAGAGCAAATTGCAGAAATAAAATCACTTAAAGAAATTTGTGAGCAAGAGGAAGGATATGAGTTAAAGCTTAACTTCGATATGCTAGAAAACCGAAATGGAGAAAATAAAGAGGACTTTTTCCATAATGAAGACGGCAAACTAGTTGGATTTTTAGGAAGCTACTATTTTGGAAGAAAAGTAGAGTTTTGTGGCATGGTTCATCCACAGTATCGAAGAAAAGGGATTTTTACAGCATTACTGGCGGAAGGTCTAGAGGAGGCAAGAAGGAGAGGGGCGACGAGCATATTATTGAATGCTCCTGCTACATCCCAGAGTGCGAAAGCATTTTTAGAGAAAATTCCTTGTTCCTATACCTTTTCGGAGCATCAAATGAAATGGCAGAAGGCAAACATAATCGAGGACACAGCGATTAAGTTAAGACCCTATGATTATGTTCATGACAAAGAAGTAGAAATCCAGCTTGATGTCCTAGGATTTGGAATGGTGGAAGAGGATGTCAGAGCATATGTAGAAACAATAAGGGAACTGGATGATGATCACCGTATGATTATTGAGGTGGATGGAAAAATAGCAGGGAAAATCAGAGTTTCTGAAATGAATGGAGAAGCATGGATTTATGGTTTTGTGGTATTTCCAGAGTTCCGCGGGCAAGGAATTGGCAGAAGGGCATTATCGAAAGTAGTAAAACAAGAAGAGCAAAAAGGCTTGCCGATTTTTTTAGAAGTAGAAGCCAAAAATGCTCGTGCGCTTAAGCTTTACGAGTCTTGTGGATTTCGAAGCTATCATTCTCAGGATTATTACGAAATTAAGTAACTGTCAAAAAAAGTAGGTAACCTAGAAAATAGGTACCTACTTAGCATGTTAGGTTAAAGGAAGGGTAGTAATACAAGTGTTATCATCTTTAAAAGTAGCAAATTCGGTCTTAGCTGTCTTGCCATTATAAGAGATAGTCATTTTAAAATCCTTGTTGCGAGGAAGCCATACATCGATAAAACCATTTGCTTGGGATGTTATCTGTTCATCCACATAAACCTTTCCATCTTGATCTTCAATATATACAGCAAATTCCTTATTAGCCAATTCTCCGCGCCAACCTGCTAGATTATGGATTGCGCAAGGGTGTGTATCAATTAAGTAAGGAGCAAATGATACGAAAAATTCACCTTTAGGCAACTGATAGATAAGTTCCTCGTTTTCAGGCGTGCTTACTGTTAGTGTATCGGAGCTAATCGAAGCAGAAACGGCCGATTTTTTGCCAGTACTATAATCATGGACGAGTTGTTTAACATCTCCACTTTCCATTTTTTCATAGCGATTATTTTGATTGATTAATAAATAGATAGTTATGGCAAATACTATTGTAATGAATATTGGGATGATAAGTTTATTTTTTTTCATCTTAATCGCATTCTCCCTTTTTAGTTTGATTGCTTATTTATTAAGATATCAAACTAAACCGCAAAAAAGAGGAAAGAGAAATGGAGATTTTGTGAATTTTTCAGATTTAATAGAAAGAGTTATTTTTTCTAGTTATGTAAGAAAATGTGAAAAAAGTCCTTCCTATCTCTTGTACATCTGACTATTTTCCTATAAAATTTGTAATAGAAGCTAGAAAAAGGAAAAAATGTAATGCAATAGTTCATTAAATATATTAAGGTGTTAAAGGCAAATTCATCGAAAGGTGAAGACGCAAAGCTATAGGGACTAAGATCTTGGAGATTAAGTCAGCCAGTTACCGATTTATCTTTATAAACGGAAGGCTAATCGGAAGAAGATTAGTTTTTTTCTGTATTTAGATCGTTGTAATATGCCGATGATAGTCTCACAAATTTAAGGTGAGGATGAAGATGGGGATTTTCTATTTTTTTAGCGGGATAATATTTGGTATTTTCTTTTGGAAGGTAAATGCCAAACGAAAACATAATAGCTGGAAAGTGAAAATGGAAAGGGAAGATATTATGTTTCGCTTAGTGGAAAGCTCGAAGGATATTGTTTACAGATATGAAGTAAGACCGCAAATGAGACATTCGTATATTAGTCCATCCACCGATTATATTTTAGGAGAGGGAATGGTTAAGGAATTCTATCGAAATCCCCATGCTCCTTTAGAATTAATCCATCCAGATGATTATCATATTATGTACAAAAAACTCATTGGAAAGATAGATTATAGTGAGCCATTGATCCAACGTATGAGATGTGTAGACGGTAATTATAAGTGGTTTGAGGAATATGCCACCCCTATTTATGAACTAGGGAATCTAGTAGCTATACATGGAATTATTCGCAATATTGATGAGAAAGTGCGACTGCGACAAAATTTAGAGTATCAACTGATTCATGATGCACTGACAGAGGTACATAATCGATTTTATTTTGAACAAAAGATGGAAGAATTTGATACAAAAATAGATGAGGCAATCGCTATTATTTTATGTGATTTAGACGAACTAAAGCAGGTAAATGATAAATATGGGCATAAACAAGGTGACGATCTAATCAAAGAAGCTGGAAAAATACTAAACACTTTTTCTTCCCCGTATATAACGGTCTCAAGGATCGGTGGGGACGAGTTTGTCCTACTAATACAAGGAATGGGAAAGGAAGAAATAGAAGAGTTGTACAAACGTATGTCCATGGAATTAAGCGGCGATGAGGAAAGGGATACGGATACTACTGTAAAAATGTCTATAGGCTATGGATTTGTTTCAAGCTCTCTTGGAAAAATGACTGCGTTATTTACAGAAGCAGATGATAATATGTACCAAAATAAAATGAAGAAAAAGAAAAATACCATACCTTACGGAAATAGAGTGATTGTAAAGTAACTGGTTGGATAGTTAGTATATTGGTTGAAAGAACTGCCTTCATTAATCGAATGAAGGCTATTTTTTTAACCACTATAAAAGATGAAGTGCTCCACTTTTGAAATATCCTTACCCTCAAGCATTGGCTAAGCCAAATAAAGTCTTTTAACCACCCCTATATTAAAAAAATACAGATGATATTAAAAGAGTACTATTGTTAACGCTTACAAAATAGCGGTTTTTCTCATACAATTTTAACTGTAAAGAAAGGAAAGAACCAAATTCAAAGGGGGAAAAATCAATGAAAAGATGGAAATCCATTTCCTTATTACTTGTAGTAGTGCTAATTGCTGCTCTGATGGGAGCTTGCAGTAACAGCACAGGTGGAAGCAGCAATAAAATTAGTGTGGGAATTGTCTTGCCAACGAAAGATGAGCCACGCTGGGTACAGGATGAACAGCGTTTTAAAGATGCTTTAAAAGACTCTGAATATACGACTGAAATTTTATTCAGCCAAGGTTCTTCTGCGAAGGAAAAAGAAAATGTGGAAACGTTAATTAATAAAGGAATTGAAGTACTTATTATAACTCCACAAGATGGAGCGGCAGCAGCGGCAGCTGTTGAGGCTGCTAAAAAAGAGGGCATTAAAGTTATTTCATACGACCGTTTGGTTACAGATACTGATGCAGTTGATTACTATGTAACTTTTGATAGTGTGGCAGTTGGTGCTGCACAAGGGCAATATTTGATTGAGCATTCAGAAGGAAAGGATGTCCCTTTGTATCTATATGCAGGAGCTGCATCAGATAACAATGCCTTTTTATTCTTTGAGGGAGCATGGAATGTACTTCAACCAAAAATTGCGGATGGAACATTCAAAATTGCTAACTCAAGTGAAGCAGAAAAGTTAAAAGATAAGCAAGAGCTTAGTCGTGATGAAATGAGTAAAATCTTAGGCCAGGTTACAACAAACTGGGATCCAAACGAAGCGAAAAATAAAGCACAAACTCATTTAACAGCGGTAGGAACAGACATGAAGGGCGATGTTGCTGTCTTAGCGCCTAATGATGGAACTGCCCGCGCAATTGCTGATGTTTTCGCTTCTGATGGAGATATTTCTAGTTATACCGTGACAGGACAAGATGCAGAAAAGGCATCTATTCAATATGTGATTGATGGAAAGCAATCCATGACCGTATTTAAAGATGTTCGTACCTTAGTAACGGACGCAATGGGGATTGCTGTTGATATCTTAGATGGAAAATCACCAGAAACTACAGGTTCTTATGATAATGGAGCGATTGAAGTAAGTGCGAAGCAAACAAATGTCATTGTTGTAGATCAAGATAATGTCCAAACAGAATTAATTGACTCAGGCTATTATGAAGCAAGTGAATTTACAGGATTAAAGTAATTTTATAGAAGGGACTTCCAAAAAAAAAATGTTCGGCCTCCATTGGCTATATCGATTGCTTTTGGTGATTGATATATCAAGGGAGGTCGGCCCTTTCATCCATTCCCTTGTCAGCTTTTAAAGGAGGAAGAAAATGAGTGAATATATTCTTGAAATGAATGGGATCACAAAAGAATTTACAGGAGTTAAGGCGTTAAGCAATGTGAATTTCAAGGTTAATAAAGGAGAGATTCATTGTTTAATAGGAGAAAATGGAGCTGGTAAATCGACTTTGATGAAAGTGTTGAGTGGAGTCCATCCATATGGAACGTATGAGGGGGATATTGTCTTTGAAGATGAAATTCAACAGTTTCATAAAATTAGTGACAGTGTGAAAACAGGGATTGTCATTATTTATCAAGAGCTTGCTTTATTTCCTGATTTATCAGTGTATGAAAATATTTTCGCTGGCAATGAAGTGAAGCAAGGTGGAGTAATCAATTGGAACCAAACGATTGTAGAGTCAAAGAAATTACTAGAAAAAGTAAAACTGGATGTTGCTCCAGACACACTTGTAAAAGATTTAAGTGTCGGGAAAAGACAGCTAATTGAAATTGCCAAGGCATTAAGTAAAGATGTAAAGCTTCTTATCTTAGATGAACCGACAGCTGCATTAAATGAAGATGATAGTGAAAATCTTCTTCGCTTGTTAAAGGAACTAAAGCATCAGGGGATTACTTGTATTATGATTTCCCACAAGCTAAAGGAAGTTATCTCGATAGCAGATAAAGCGACTGTCCTTCGAGATGGCCAAACAATTTGTACCCTAGAAGCTGCTAAAGGAGAAATTACAGAGAATTTTATTATTAAAAACATGGTTGGTCGAGAAATAGAGGATATTTATCCAAAACGAAATAAGAAAGAAAAAGGAACCCCTATTTTAGAGCTGAAAAATTGGAGTGCCTTTGATCCTCAATTAGGGAGAGATGTGGTAAAGAATATTAACCTCCATGTGAAAAAAGGGGAAATAGTTGGGATAGCAGGCTTAATGGGGTCAGGACGAACGGAGCTTGCATTAAGTATATTTGGAAATGCAAAATCGTATAAGATTCAGGGTCAAATGTATTTGAATGGGGAACCGCAAAAATTTAAACATACGAGTGATGCTATTCAAGCGGGAATAGCGTATGTAACAGAAGATCGTAAAGGAGACGGATTATTCTTGCTGCAAGATATTAAGAGTAATATCTCCGCTGCTAATTTGAAAGGAATTGCGCAAAAAGGAGTCATTAATGAAAATGAGGAAATTAAGGTTGCTGACTCCTATAAAAAGTCGCTTCATATAAAAGCTTCATCACTTGAACAGTTCGCAGGTAATTTAAGTGGAGGAAATCAGCAGAAAGTCTCACTTGGAAAGTGGCTCTTTGTTGCCCCAAAACTATTAATCTTAGATGAACCAACCCGTGGCATTGATGTTGGTGCTAAATTTGAAATTTATACTGTTATGAATAAGCTGATTGAAGAAGGATTAAGCATCATCATGATTTCTTCTGAGCTAGGAGAGGTGCTTGGCATGAGCGACCGAGTGTATGTCATGGCGCAAACAGAATTAAAAGGTGAATTGTCTATAGAAGAAGCGAATCAAGAAAACATTATGCAACTGGCAACACAATAGGGAGGGTGGAAGGATTATGTATCAAGAAGCAAAAGCACTTATTCGAGCGAATATTCGTGATTATGGAATGTATATCGCTTTGTTTGTTATTATTCTTACGTTTACGATTATGACAGACGGACTATTTATCTCTTCGCGAAATATAAGTAATTTACTAGACTCAGCAGGATATATAGCCGTGCTTGCAGTTGCGATGACATTGATTATAGTTATTCGTCATATCGATTTATCTGTTGGATATGTTGCGGGATTTCTCGGGGCGATTGCCGCAATCCTACTGACACAGGCAGGCGTATCTGTATATATTTCCATCCCCATCATTCTCATTCTAGGAATTGTAGTAGGATTATTTAATGGGCTGTTAGTAGCACAAGTAGGCATACCATCCTTTGTGGCTACTTTAGCAGGAATGCTGATTTTTCGGGGGGCTTTATTGCAAGTAACGGAAAAAACAGGAACTATTATTATTCAAAATGATGCATTTAATGCAATTGGCAATGGATATATTCCATCCATGTTTGAAGTAAATGGACTGCATTTTTTATCCTTATTGGTAGGGTTAATAGGGATTCTGCTCTATATTTATAGCGAAATAACAAATAGAAGGAACAAATTAAACTATCAATTCGATGTATTGTCTAAACCGATGTTTATTTTAAAATTAGCATTTGTTTCAATCATTATTGCTTATATTACATGGATTCTTGCTGGATATAATGGATTCTCTTGGACCGTTATTGTAATGCTTGCAGTTGTTTTTGTGTATCATTTCTTGACTACGAAAACAGTACTTGGAAGACATATTTATGCAGTCGGAAGCAATCCAGAAGCTGCTCACCTTAGTGGGATTAATGTCAAAAAAATTACTTATATTGTTTTTGGATCCATGGGAATGATGGCAGCATTATCCGGTATTTTATTCACGGCTCGTCTTCAATCAGCAACCACAACAGCCGGAACTCTATTCGAATTAGATGCCATCGCTGCAGCCTATGTAGGGGGAGTTTCAGCTGCTGGAGGAGTTGGAAAAGTAACAGGTGCTATTATTGGTGCAATCGTTATGGCATCACTTTCAAGTGGGATGAACTTACTAGGTGTTGGAATATCTTATCAATATATGATTAGAGGCGGAGTTTTAGCAGGTGCGGTTATATTTGATGTAATGACGAGAAAGTCAAAATAAACTAGAAGGAGAGACAGCGGTCTCTCCTCTTTTCCGCTTTTTCACTAGGACAAGCCTATGCCACGTTTTTCACTAATCCCTTTTTTGCTGTTATTTCCCACTAGATAAATGATATTACTTTTCCCAGAAAAGATAACTATTGAACAATCTACAAAGGATGCTATGATGAGTTTGTGGGATACAATTAATGGAAGGAGACTGATCTTTTGCGAAAAACAATTATGGTTATATTTTTAACGGTCATCCTAATTCTTTGTTATTTTACATTTGATGCAGCAAAAAATGTTTTTCGTGCGGATTGGCAATTCCCCTCTGATGATAGGATGAACAATCAAGATCAGCAGCGTCTTGTCTTAATCACTCAGGAAAGAGATACTCCTTTTTGGGATAAAGTAGCAAAGGGTGCGAAGAAGCAGGCGGAAATTGAAGAAGTTAGTCTTGAAGTTTGGGGGAGCTATAGCCATAATCAGGAAGATTTTCTGAAAAACGTCGAAATAGCGATTCAATCGAAAGTAGATGGAATTATTGTTCAGGGGTTAGATACGGATGAGTTTAAGAATTTGACAAAAATAAAAGCCTCCTTTTATGGAGTTCCTATCATTACTGTTGCCAATGATGTTCCGATAGCTGACAGTTTGCGAAGAACTTATGTAGGGTCCGATCAATTTTCAGCTGGAAAAATGATTGCAGAGCAACTAGTAAGGGATATGGGATCAAAGGGGAAGGTTGTTCTCATGCTTGAATCCCAGGAGGAATATTTTCAAAAACAACGATTGAAAGGCATAGAGGAGATACTTAAACAATATAAAGATATTAATGTTGTGTATGCAAAAACAATTGATACAACGAAAGAGCAAGTAGTTGTGACAACACAGGATATTTTAAATAAGGAACCTGATACGAATGCGTTCATTGCTATTAATGCAAATGTTTTGGGAACTTTGGTTAAAGAAATTAGTAAGCGTTACCAAATCGATCCTTATTATTTATATTCCTTTGATGATGGACCGGAATCCATCTCCCTATTAGAAGAGGGAACCTTAGATGCCATGGTAGAGCAAACTCCTGAAGCAATGGGAGAACAGAGTGTCCAGTTAATGATGGAATGGCTGAACGGTGAAAAAGTTCCGTTAGATAAAAATGGCTATCTTACAGATATAAAGATACAAAAGGCGGAAAATACAAATGAATAGTATTCAGAAAAAAATTCTTCTGCTCACAACCATTGTCTTGATTATCATGTCTGTTATATGGATTGCGCTTACTTACTATAATCACAAGACGCAACAACAGTATAATGAGATTTTGCAGCGTTATTTAAAACTAAACGAAGTTACCACTAGTAGCCAGAATGTCATTACTGATATAAATAACTACATGATAAAACCATCTGAAGAAAATATGTCTCAGCTTAACCAAAGTAAGAAGAGAATGGAAGAAGCAAAGCAAGGTGTTATTACACTAAGAAATGAAGAAAACAATTTTACCTTAACAAACTATGTTCATTTAATGGATAGTTTTATTGAAACAACCAATCGACTTCTGCTATTTTTATCAGAAAATGACAGTGAAGCGGCAGCTCAGGAATTTTCTGAAGTAACAAGCATATCAACATATATTTCAGAGATGTCTTTATCTTTAGTAGATACAGAGCTAAAGACCTATGACCGTTTTTATAGAGGTATTATTAAACAGTCAGGTGAAGTAATGAAATTAGGAATCTTCCTTTTATTATTAATCATGTTTGTATTGTTTTTGGTAACATATTGGTTTTCTCTAACTATTACTAGACCAATATTTAAGCTAACCCAGGCAGCAAACGAATTGTCTAAGGGCCGATTTGATTTGCAGGTGAAAGTAGAAACAAAAGATGAGATTGCCTTTCTAGCGAGAACCTTTGATCGAATGAGAAAGAACATTAATATGCTAATTTCAGAAATAAAACATAAGGCACAGTTAGAACATGAATTACAGCAGAGCAAACTATTACTGCAAGAAAGTCAATTTAAAAGTTTACAGAGTCAAATCAGTCCCCATTTTCTGTTTAACACCTTAAATACGATATCTAAAAAGGCTTATTTAGAAGGTTCAGAAGAAACAAGTGATTTATTAGTTAGTGTAGCAGGAATTCTGCGCTACAATTTAAAGCAATTAGATCGGTCGGTGACACTGCGAGAGGAAATAATGGTGGTAAGGCAATATATGGATATACAAAAAGCAAGATTCACAGATAGATTACGATTTTTTATGGAGATAGATGAATGCTGTCTAGATTGGAAAATTCCGTCGTTAACTTTACAGCCAATTATTGAAAATGCAGTTATTCATGCAGTGGAACCAAATGAGGATGGTGGAACGATTTGGGCAAGAGTAATCGATGAGAAGGATACAGTCCTAATCGAAATTGAAGATGATGGGATTGGAATACATAAGGATAAAATAAACCTATTACTTACAGAGGATTCACAGCTAGTTGAAAATAAATCAAAAGGCATTGGAATAGGATTTAGCAATGTAGTAAAAAGATTACGACTGTTTTACGGCGAGGAAGATGTCATAACGATTAAGAGTGAGATTGGCTCAGGAACTAAGGTGATCATTCAAATTAAAAAATAGGGTGTGGGATGATGATAAAACTCCTCATTGTAGATGATGAACAAATAGAGAGAGATGGAATGGAGGCAATCATAAAAAAAGGTTTTCCTGATACAAAGATAATGCAAGCGAAAAATGGAAAAATGGCAATCGAATTAGCGGAAACATTTCGACCTGATTTAATACTAATGGATATTAAAATGCCTGGCATCAATGGCTTGGAAGCAATGGAAAGGATTATCGCAAGCAATTCAATGGTTCGCTTTATTATGGTCACTGCTTTTGATACGTTTGAATATATGCGTCAATCCATAAAGCTAGGAGTGAAGGATTATATTCTTAAACCGAGTAGAGCAAGTGAAATTATTACAACGGTCGGAAAGGTTTTTCAGCAGATTAAAGAGGAACATAGAGCAACTATCGTCAGAAAATATCAAGAGGAAGCATTTTCGAAAGCGTTATCTCTAGTGGAGACTGATGTGGTAACACAATTATTATTCGATCATGTCCACGAAGTGCATGTTGATATGCTTGTAGAAATGTTAGAGACGCCATCTACACAGGAAATGTTTGTCATGCTAGTGCTAATGCCAACAGGGGGAGAGTCTCTTTATTCGGTCATAAAAGAGAAAATTAGAGAAACGAAAAATTGCTGGGTAGGTGCCCTTTATGGTAGTCATCTTCCTATCATTGTGTTTAGAGACGAAAAAGTTTCTTATCGTTCACAGGCAACTTCTCTAGCTCAACAAGTGCTTTCCATTGTTAAACGTACGAAGAAAGCGGATTGTTTTATTGGAATAGGGAATGTTTCGGATTCCTTAGAGAAGGTTCGCCAGTCGTACCATGAAGCTCTATTTGCGACGATGGATATTTCCTTACCAACAAAATATCGTTTTTATTCAGAAGAAGCAGCATCTTCAAGTGATACGATGAGTGGAAGATTAATAGAGCACCGGAAAAAGGAATTTGCTGACCAAATTCGAATGGGGCAATGGGAGAATGTACGAAAATATATTTTATATGTTCTGCAGCACTATGAAAAAGAAGCGGCAGACGTATTGCATACACAGCAACGAATATTAGAAATTCTTTGGATTATATCGCGAGTGATGGAAGAATTGGGAATGGAGACAGATCCCCCTTTATATGCATATAAGCCTTTAAACTATCGGGAATTGCAAGTAGAAACAACGAGATTACTCGATGAAATGGTTCATTCTTTTAGACAAAGAACAGAACGATTGGAAGCAGATGCGATCCATCAGTTGAAGCAATATATTCTTTCCCACTCTCAAGAAGATATATCCTTAGATTCATTGGCTAGGAAAGTCGGTCTTAGTCCTATTTATATAAGCAAGATTTTTAAAGAAAAGCAAGGGGTTAACTATATTGATTTCTTAACAGAATGTCGAATTGAAAAGGCAAAGGAATTAATAAGAGATACGGATAAAAGTATAAAAGAAATTACCTTCGAAGTTGGCTACCATGATCCCAACTATTTTAGTAAAGTCTTTAAAAAGCTATGCAATATGTCACCAAAGGAATATCGGAAGTTATTATTAGCGAATAAGACGTCCTAGATACTTCTTTGATTAACAAGACCATTAGAAGAAAGAGCTAAAGTGATTAAAATAGGAGAGAGTTGGATGAGACGGATAGGAAAACAAACATTGTTCATTCTGTTACTATGCTTAACAGGTATTTTTGCTGGCTGTTATAAGGAACAAGGAAAACAGGAAGGGTATTTGCCGTCTAAGGCTACTTCCAAAACAATAGAAGCAAAAGAAGAGACTAAAAAGCTTAAAATAGGATTTTCAATGGATACCTTGAAAGAAGACAGATGGCAAAGAGACAGAGATTTATTTAAAGAAGCAGTGGAAGAGCTAGGTGCAGAAGTAGAAAGCGTTGCTGCGAATGGTGATGACGCTTTGCAAATTTTACAGGCAGAGACGTTAATAAGCAAAGGGGTCGATTTATTAGTCGTAGTCCCACATAATGCAGAAGCAATGGCAACTATTGTGAACAAAGCTCATTCGTCTGGAATAAAGGTTCTCTCGTATGATCGATTAATAAAAAATGCCGAAGTCGATTTATATATTTCCTTTGATAATGAAATGGTTGGAACATTGCAGGCGGAAGCAATTACAAAATTAGTGCCAAAAGGGAAGTATGTATACATTGGAGGAGCAGATACGGATAATAATGCCCATCTTATTAAAAGAGGCGTATTTCAAGTTTTACAACCTTTTATAGATAGAGGTGATATTACCGTAGTGTATGATCAATGGTCAAAAAACTGGAATCCAGAATATGCATACAGTAACATGGAAGAGGCTTTAAAAGCAAATGACAATAAAATAGATGCTGTTATCGCGGCAAATGACGCAACTGCTGGAAGTGCCATTAAAGCACTTAAAAAATATGGACTAGAAGGGAAAATTCCTGTTGCTGGACAAGATGGCGATCTTCCAGCAGCACAACGGATAATCCAAGGAACTCAAACGATGACTGTATATAAGCCAATTAAAGCATTAGCTGAAGAAGTAGCTCAAATTGCTGTTCGGATGGCAAATGGAGAAATGATCCCTGTGGAGAATAAGGTGAATAATGGGAAAATAGAGGTTCCGACTATCTTGCTTTCACCAGTTGCTGTAACAAAAGAAAATATGGAAGAAACAATCATAAAAGATGATTTTCATTCAAAAGAAGAAGTGTATAAAAAATAAACGATTTCGTACCTATTTAGAGGTTATTGCATGTTCCATATGATGAAGAGGGTATAATAGAAAATATCCAAATAACGATTGGAAGGGAGCTAATATGAGTAATAGTGAAATGAAAATAAATGCTGGCTGGAATTTTGATAACAGCTATGCTCGTCTTCCAGGTGTTTTTTATTCTGAAATGACGGTAAATCCAGTCAGTTCGCCAAGCTTGGTGAAGCTAAATTACGATTTGGCAAAGACATTAGGATTAAATACGGAACAATTGCAAAGCCCAGAGGTGATACAAGTATTAAGTGGTAATGAGATTCCGGAAGGAGGCTTTCCTCTTGCACAAGCGTATGCAGGGCATCAATTCGGCCATCCAACGATGCTTGGAGATGGAAGGGCAATGTTGATCGGTGAGCATATTACGCCGACAGGTGATAGAGTTGATGTTCAATTAAAAGGTTCTGGCCGCACTCCGTATTCTCGCGGAGGAGATGGGCGAGCTACTCTTAAGCCAATGCTGAGAGAGTATATTATAAGTGAAGCAATGCATGGACTTGGTATTCCAACAACAAGAAGTCTTGCAGTCGTGGCAACTGGAGAAAAGATTGTTCGTGAAACAGATTTGCCAGGAGCAATTTTAACGAGAGTTGCAGCAAGCCATCTGCGCGTAGGGACCTTTCAATATGCAGCTTCCCTTGATTCGAAGAAGGAACTAAAAGCCCTTGCAGATTATGCGATTGACCGCCACTTTCCAACGATTGAGAAAGATGGAAATCACTATTTAGCAATGTTTAAAGAGGTGATTAAACGTCAAGCTACCTTAATTGCAAAGTGGCAGTTGGTAGGATTCATCCATGGTGTTATGAATACGGATAATATGACAATCAGCGGAGAGACGATTGACTATGGTCCTTGTGCATTTATGGATACCTTTCATCTAGAGACGGTGTTTAGTTCCATCGATGTCCAAGGGCGTTATGCATATGGAAATCAGCCGAAAATCGCTGGCTGGAACCTGGCGAGGTTTGCGGAAGCCTTGTTGCCATTACTGCATGATAATGTGGAAAAAGCAGTGGAACTAGCCCAAAATGAATTATATGCATTTAATACGTATTATCAAGAGCATTGGCTTGATGGCATGAGAGGAAAGCTAGGATTACAAGCCAAAGAAGAAGAACAAGATGCAGAACTAATTGAGAAGCTCCTTGGCATCATGCAAAATAATCGAGCTGACTTTACAGATACTTTCCGCTTTTTAGCATTAGGGGAAGTAGATAAATTGGAGCTAAGTAAAAATCAAGCATTTATTGATTGGCACAAGGCTTGGAAGGAAAGAATAGAGAGCCAAGAAGGTGGGGAAGTAGGCGCACGTGAAAAAATGAAAAAGCATAATCCAGTCGTCATTCCTCGTAATCACCTTGTAGAAGCAGCTCTTGATGCTGCAGAAGACGGGGATTTAAGTGTAATGGAAGAATTATTGCAAATGCTTTCTAATCCATATGCTTATACAAAAGAACAAATAGAATACGGCATAGCCCCGCAAAAGGTGAATCCAGCTTTTAAAACCTATTGTGGTACATGAGTTAAATGCAATAAATATAAAGTCCTTCAGTAAATGCTGAAAAAGGCAATTTGCGGTCCGCTTTTTTGTTAACGGCAATATGATTTAGGGACTGTTAAAGATGTCTAATCTTCTGTCATTTGCAGTGCTGTTTTGTGTATCAAGGGTTCGAGAGGGTCCGCACTTGTCGGTTGGGGTATAAGGGAAAGCATCTGGGTTGAAAAATAGACGGAAAAATTTCGCTTATTTAGTAATTATTATTAAAAAAGGCTTAAATAGACGGAGAGATTCCGCCTATTGACTCGAAAAATGCGAAAAAGGGAGAGTTTGCTTTGCATAATCGGAAAAAATCCCCTTATTTACCCCGAAAAAAGCTCTATTCTGCGTTTAACCGGAAAACTTCCGCTTATTTCCCTTTTGCCGATTACTTGATTCAGGACAAAACGTCTTGTTTAAAAGGGAGTGAGTCTAAGAAATCCTTATTTTAATGCATGACGGTGAACTGTACCAATAGTAAGTGGGGTTTTATATACCAATAACGCTGCCAATGCCACTGTCAAATCGACACACATTTAAAGAAAAGTACCTCAAAAAGGAACCCTTTAAAGGTAACAGAGAATCGCCCTTTGAGCCCCAACCCAAGAATACCAACAACAAAAGGTAACAGAGAAGGCATCTTACATCTTAAAGCCGATATAATCAAAAAGTAAAAAATGCTGTACGAAAAGTAGCTTGTTAAGCTGAAAATAATATAAAGTACAACCTGATAATACTGTGACATCAACATTAACAGGAGTTTATTTCAAGTAGAAATATACGCTAAAAAAAGACTTCTAAGTTAACCTTTTTCTCCTGGCAATAGCGCCTAAAAACTTATCTTCGAGCAAGGATATACATCTGCAAACCAACGTAGAACTTCATTATGATGCCCAATAATTTGCTCGGCTGTTAACAAATTAGTATCCCAAGTACTATGTGCATCAGAAACAAGCGTAATCTTATAATGCTTACTAAAAGCACCTCTACAAGTCGTATCGACACAGGCTTCTGTTTGGATGCCAGTAATAATTAATTGCTCAATTTCTAATTGATTTAACTCTTGCTCTAAATAAGTGTGAAAAAATGCATCTGGCGTTGTTTTCTGAATGATAATATCCTCCTTTTCTGGAGCGATTTCGGGATGGATTTCCCAACCATGTGTACCATATTCCAGCGGTTTACCAATTGCTGATTGATGCTGTATGTAAAAGACAGGTGTTTTTGTGAAGCGTGCTTGATCCAGTAAAGATTTGATACGACGAAGTAATTGCTCGCCATTATGTACGACATTCCCTTTTTGAAACATGCCATTTTGGACATCAATAATCAAAAGTGCTTTTTTCATTCTTTTCCCCCTATATATAAGTTTCGAAAGTACCTAATTGTTTATTGTGATACACCACATCTAACGTTCGCTTTTTGTCTCCTTTTCTCCTTATTATGCCAGTTCTTTATGAAAATTAGAATATGAAGTGATGGGCTTTGATTCTAAGGAGAGAATAGGAAAATGAAACTTTTTCTACATCCAATCAGTATATGTATATATCATCCTTTTTCAAGGGTAGGAAAGCAGTAAGAGGATAATTAAGTTATTATTAGTATATTGATAGATAAATAAATTGAGGTGATTAACTTGATCCTTCATTATAAATGTCCAAATTGTGGGGGAGACATGAGCTTTAATGCAGATACTGGCAGTTTATCTTGCCCTAGCTGCGGAAATGAAGAGAATATTGAAAACTATCCAGACAATTTAATGTCTGCATCATTTGAAGAAAATGAAGTAAAGGAGTACCATTGTGACAACTGTGGTGCAGTGTTATTAACAGAAGCAGATACTACGGCAACCAATTGTAGTTTTTGTGGTGCGGGAATAGTGATCGCCGATCGGTTGGCAGGTGTGCTTGCCCCTAAAAAAGTAATTCCTTTTACCATCAGTAAAGAAGAGGCCATCATAGCCTTTCGAAAATGGTGCAGAAAAGGACTTCTAACACCAAAAGGATTTATGAGTGCAGATCGGATAAAAAGCATTACAGGTATGTACGTTCCATTTTGGCTTTATGATTTAAATAGTGATGTGGATGTAACAGCATCATGTACGAAGGTTCGGACTTATACAAGTGGGGATTATATTTATACGGAAACGAAGTATTATGAAGCTTATCGGAAAATAAATTTAGATTATGTGAAAATTCCAGTAGATGCTTCTGAAAAAATGAATGACGAGCTAATGGATAAATTAGAGCCTTTTCCTTATGAACAGCTAAAAGATTTTAAAACACCTTATCTTGCTGGCTTTATATCGGAAAAATATAATTATACAGATTCAGCGTTATTGCCGAGAGCAAAAGATAAAATTAGTGATTATGTTGATTCCTTTGTGCACTCCACTTTCGCTGGATATCATTCGATTCATTATCGAGATAAAAATATTGATACGAGAGCGGTGCGAAGTGACTATGTGTTACTTCCTGTATGGATGGTAAGCTATGATTATGAAAACCAAGAGCATATTTTTGCGATGAATGGGCAAACAGGAAAAGTAGTAGGAAAACCGCCAATTAGTAAAGGAAAAGTGGCATTATGGTTTAGTGGAATTGCCGCTAGTTCCTTCCTAGCATTAAAATGTGTCTCCTTCTTTATGGGAGGTGGCTTCTTTTGAGAAAGTTGTTAATCAAGTATAGTAGTTTCCTTTTTATTGCCTTGGCAATAATGTCCATTTTTTCTGGTATGACAGTAAAGGCGGCTTCAGAAAACCAAAAGCAATTTGTTTTTGATCAAGCAATGCTTTTAACAGATACGGAAAGAACAGAACTAGAAAGCTTGGCAGTGGAATTAGGGGAAGAAACGGAAACGGCATTATTGGTACTAACATTAGATGGTATAGATGGAAAAGACATCAAGAAATACGTTGAGGATTATTATGATGATGAGGCACCTGGCTATGATCAGCCTTTTGGAAATACAGCTATTTTGGCAATTGACATGGAACAAAGGGATATTTATTTGGCCGGCTTTAAAAAGGCAGAAGATAATTTGGATAATGCTACTTTAGATTATATTCGGGAACAAATAACGCCAGCTTTATCTGAAGGTGACTATTTTGAGGCGTTCTCAACCTTTATGCATGAATCAGCCTATTATTTGGTTGATGATCCAGCAAATTTAGAAAATGATTATGATTACAGTGGAATTGCTGACTCTCGAAATGAATATATCGAAGGAAATAGTTCAAATGGGATGCTAGGACTTCTTTCTCATTGGGGCTTCCAATTGATTGTTTCTATTGTGCTTGCGGGAATTGTAGTGAGTATTATGGTCTTCCGATCAGGCGGAAAAGTAACGGTAAATGGCAATACGTATATGGATAAACGAAATTCAAAGATTATAAATAGACATGATCGCTTTATTCGAAAAACAGTGACAAAACAACGAAAGCCACAAAATAATTCAGGTGGTGGTGGAGGGATTACTGGTGGTGGTCACTCCCATAGTGGAAGTAGAGGGAAATTCTAAACAGTTATTTGAATAATGAAAGGGGATAGAACGATGTCATTTTTTCGCAATCAATTTGCAAATGTTGTGGAATGGGAAGAATTCAGAGAAGATATGATCTTCTATAAATGGAAAAACCGTGAAATTAAGAAGGGCAGTAAATTAATTATTCGCCCAGGGCAAGACGCTATCTTTTTAAACAATGGCAGTATAGAGGGAGCATTCCAAGAAGATGGAGAGTATGATATTGAGTCACAAATCGTCCCATTTTTATCAACTTTAAAAGGTTTCAAATTTGGATTTAACAGCGGAATGCGTGTAGAGGTGCTATTTGTCAATACAAAGGAATTTACGGTTAAATGGGGTACAAAAAATGCGATAAATATACCAGCAACTGGACTTCCTGGAGGAATGCCAATTCGAGCGAACGGAACCTTTCAATTTAAAGTAAATGATTATATTTCTTTAATTGATAAAATCGCAGGAATTAAGAACCAGTATTTAGTGGAAGATGTAAAAATACGCATTATCTCCGTTCTAGATCAGCTTCTTATGAAATGGATTGTCACAGAAGGAAAGGATATGTTTAATCTGCAGGCAAATGCCTTTGAAATTGCTAAAGGCATAAGAGAAGATTTAGATAGTCAAATGGCCGAAAGCGGACTTTCTATCACAGGCTTCCAAATCATGAGCTTTAGCTATCCGAAGGAAGTACAGGATATGATTAATAAAAATGCATCCCATGGAATGGTTGGCAATATTGATAAATATCAACAAATCTCCATGATAGATAGCATGTCTAGTGGGAAAAATTCTGGTGGTGGAACGGCATCTGACATGGCTGGAATGATGATGGGCATGAATATGGCTAATCAAATGATGGATAAAATGAATAAGCAAAATCAAAATCAGCAGCAAAATCAACAACCAGCATCGGAACCAGCATCGGAACCAGCACCACAGAGTCAGGAGAAAAAGCAGCGACCGAATTTCTGTCCAAATTGTGGGACGAAAACAGGGGAAGGGAATTTTTGCTCCAATTGTGGACATAAGTTAGTATAAAAATGGATACAGGACGGTTCTACTCGTTAGCGAGCCGTCCTGTTTTTTTGCGTGAATGTTCTTAACAAAAAATAAATTTAAGGGGATAATACTAATATCTTAATAAATAATTTGTATTAAAGAGGGAAGTAAATGAGCAACGAGAATAATATGGAGCGACGATTAAACACATTTATACAAGTATCGAAAAATATTACGACAAATGATAGTCTAAAGGAATTGATTCAGCAAATTATCGAAGACGTTATTGGCGCTATTGATAAGGCAGATGCAGGATTTTTATTGCTTTGGAATGAGGAAAATCAGTATTTGGAAATTGAGGCTGCCGTTAATTTTAAGGAAGATATTTATTTGCAAAATAAGCTGCTAGAAGGAGAAGGGATTAGCGGAACCGTTTTTGCAGAAGGTAGAAGCATGTTAATCAATACAATCGACGAAATTGAAAAAGCAATGTCCAATATGCGGAATAAGACACTTCAATATTATCTGAAATCGACGGTTCATGCTTTAATGCCAGTTAGCTGTATGTCTGTGTTGCTTGTTTATCAGCAGCAAAAAATTGGCGTTCTTACGATTGATAACTTTAAAAATGAAGGCTTTTTCACAGAAGAGGATTTACGATTTCTAGAAGCAATCGGGAGTCAAATAGCCATCTCTATTGTAAATGCACGTGCTTTTTATGAAAAACAACAAAGAGCTCTACAGTTAGAAACAATTCTTAAACTGCATAATCAATTAAATGAGACAGTGCTAGAAGGAAACGGGATGCAATCACTTGTAAAAAGTCTTGCCCGAAATCCAAATGATTGCATTTATTATTTTGATTCATTAGGTCGGCTTGATATATCTCATCCAACCTCTAGCGGCGATGTTTCATTTTTAAGCGACTGGCTTAGGGAAAATCGGAAAGTCCTGCAAATCCAGCAGCTACAGAAAATATATAAAAGGGAGGAGTTGTTTGGACAGGCATTATCTGTGCAATCTTCATTTGGAACAATTGGTTATTTAGTGATTACAGGAAAAAGCGTTCCACTCGATATTGTGGGAGAGCTTTCCTTTCAGCATGCTGCTTCTATTATTGCGATTGAGCAAATAAAGCTCCAAGAACAATTAAAGAGCAGACAAGCGGAAAAGGAAGCTTTATTAAAAGATATTTTAAACTTGAATTTAACTACAGAGGTTCAAGGCTATTTAAAAAAACAGGAGATGATTCCTTCCAAGTACTTTGTCTTTCTTGTAATCAAAAGCAAGCAGCATTCTTTTGAAGAACTAACGCAGTTTCATTTGCTAGAGGAAGGGATGCGGCAAGTATTCAAAAAAGAATTTTCAGTGATGATTTTCCCAAATCGAAATAAACTATTTCTGCTGTTAGGCGCAAAGAAGGAAGATTCGGGGAATGTTCAAGTTGTTAGACAATATATAGAACGATTACAAGCGAGCTATAAGGATATACTCGTTTATATTGGCCGTCCGGTTTACTCGATGCGTCACCTCCCCATCTCCTATAAAGATGCTGAATTATTAGAGAAAGAGATGGATCCCATTCAAAAAGAGGAATCGGTGTTTGACTTTCAAGCTCTTGGCTATAAGCGCTACTTATTTAATGTACCAGAAGAAGAAGCAGAATACTTTGTAGAAAATATTTTGGGACCTATTCTTTCCCAAGTAAATAATCGAACAAAAAATGAATGGTTGAGTACCTTACAAAGCTACTTATATTCGAATAAAAATGTCTCAAAAACAGCTGAAATAATGCATCTTCACCAAAATACGGTCTACTATCGAATTCAACAAATTCAGGAAAAATTGAACTGTGACTTTGATAATCTAGACCACTTAACTAATTTAAAGGTAGCATTGTTTTTGTATGAACGACAAGAACAAGGAACGATGGGGAATGAAGAGTATTAACAAACAGCATTACGGAAACATTCCTCTTAAAAAGCTATTGAAAAGCCAAACAATCATACGAAAACTTTCGTGTAATTGTTTGGCTTTGTCTTTGGCTAAAATACATATGTCCCAGCTTCTTTTTCCTTTTATTCGTTAATCAAGCTTTCTTGTTTAATTTCGACAGACTCATTCTTTAAATAGTGTAATGCTGCAGTTCCTAGTGTCTTGGCTGCGATTAAAAGTGACCGCTCATCAATATTGAATCTAGGATGATGATGTGGATATACTTCTTTCCAATTAGGATCCATGGCACCTGTAAAGAAGAAGGCGCCTTTTACATGCTGTAAGTAGTATGCGAAATCTTCTCCGCCCATAAGTGGATCACAAATTCTTACTTGTTGCACTTCTTCTATTTGTTCTGCATGCTTGATAATAAAGTCTGTTTCTTCTTGATGGTTCACAACAGCAGGATAGCCACGTTTAAAACGATAATCATAAGTTGCATCAACCATCTCACAGGATGCCTTGATGACATTTCCAATTTCCTTCTCGATTAAGTCACGAGCTTCATCGTGGAATGTTCGCGCTGTTCCGCTTAATTTTACAGTATCAGCAATAACATTAAAGGGATTCTGCGCTTCAAAGCTACCAATAGAAACAACAGCAGGGTGTAATGGATTTACTCTTCTTGAAACAATTTGCTGTACATTTGTAATAAATTGGGCACCAATCATAATCGCGTCTTTCGTCATATGTGGCTCGGATCCGTGGCCGCCCTTTCCTTGAATGGTAATATCGAATTGGTCGGCAGCTGCCATAATAGGACCTGCGTTAATCATAATATTTCCAAGTGGTTCTGTTGCCCATAGATGGGTACCGAAAATAACATCCACCCCTTCTAAACATCCATCCTCAATCATTGCAATCGCACCACCTGGAGATAGCTCTTCCGCAAATTGATGAATAAAGACAATGGTTCCTTCGAAGTCTGCCTGCAGCTTGTTTAATGCTTTTGCTAATACTAATAAAGTAGCAGTATGACCGTCATGGCCACATGCATGCATGACCCCATCTACTTTAGATTTATAAGGAATATCATTTTCTTCCTGGATGGCAAGTGCGTCAAAGTCTGCCCGTAATGCAACTGTTTTACCTGGTTTGTTCCCTCTTAGTGTAGCAACTACACCGCGACCACCAACGCCAGTTCTAACTTCATGCCCTAATTTTTGATGATATTCTGCAATATAAGCAGGTGTATATACTTCGTGATAGGATAATTCTGGATGTTCGTGAAGATGACGACGAATTTCAATCATCTCCTGTTCGTATTCTTTTAAGAGTGAAAATAAAGCTTCCATGTTACTTACCCCTCATTTCCATTTTTTTAAAATTATATGTAGCATGGCAACCTAAATTTCAGGTTGCACATGGTGAATGTCTAAATTATTTTAAGAAGATAGGGTCTCCTGGTCCTAATGGAAGTCCACATAAATACCAGACTGAGAACAATAAAATCCAACTAATCGCAAAGAAGATAGAATAAGGAAGCAATGCTGATATTAGAGTTCCAATCCCAATCGACTTATCGTGTTTTCTAGCAAAAGCTAAAAGGATCGCAAAGTAGGCAAGCATTGGTGTGATTGGATTTGTGATAGAATCTCCAATTCGATAAGCCATTTGCGTTAATGCTGGGCTATAGCCTAAATACATAAACATCGGAACAAAGATTGTAGATAGTAATGCCCATTTTGCAGATGCGCTGGCAATTAATAGATTAATAAACGAACAAATAATGATGAAACCAATAATCATTGGCAGACCAGTAAAGTTCATCGCTTGAAGCAATTCTGCACCTTTAATCGCAAGAATCGGACCAATATTGCTCCAGCTAAAGTAAGCAATCATTTGTGCAGCGACAAAAGCTAGCACGATAAACGGAGCTAAGTCTGCAATGGATTTAAATAGTTTTTCCGCAATATCTTTATCACTTTTAACCGTTTTAGAGCCAATACCATATGCTAAAGCAGGTAATAAAAAGAAAAATAGCATGAGTGGAACGATTGAGGACATAAATGGCGAGTTAATAACAGAGCCTGTCTCTAAATCGCGTAGCCAACCATTTCTTGGAATAACCATTAATAAAATGACAGCTAAATAGATGATTAAGGTAATACCGGCAAAACGTAATCCTCTTTTTTCATTTGCAGTTACTTGCTCTAGTTGTTGTACTACACCTGTGTATTTACCAAAGCGAGGTTCCACAAATTTTACGGTAACCCAAGTAGTGACAGCAACTAATAAAAAGGTAGAAATGATTAAGAAATAATAATTCATCGTAGGATTTCCAACATAATTAGGATCTACCGTTTTTGCAGCTTGTTCTGTAATACCGGCTACTAATACATCTAAAGAATTAAGAATCAGATTTGCACTATAGCCACCAGCAATAGCTGCATAAGTGGCAATAAGACCCACAATAGGACTTCTTCCCACACTCATAAAAATAAGCGCTGCAATTGGTGGGAACACGATAAATGCCGCATCTGCTGCAATATTGCCAAGGACTCCTGTTAAAACAATAACAGGAAGGATTAATTTTTTTGGTGCACTTAACACCGTTCTTTTCATAACCGTTTGAATAAGACCTGTCGTTTCTGCAAGACCAACCCCTAGCATAATGACTAATACTAGTCCAAATGGAGGGAAGGAAGTAAAGTTGCTCACCATACTTGTTAAGATTTGAATAATACCTTCTCGATTCAGTAAATTAACTACTTCAATAGTCTCGCCTGAGCTAGGATTAGTAGCAGAGACACCAATTAAAGATAGTAAATAAGAAGCGACTAAAATAATGGCTGACATGATGACAAACAAGGTAATAGGATCAGGTAACTTATTACCTGCACGTTCAATGATGTTTAAAAACTTGTCCACTAGTTTTGTTTTACTAGGCGGTGTTGGTTCGGCATAGTTTGGATGTTTTTTTGCAAGTTCGCTCATATGTACCTCCGTGTTGTGAAGTGTTTTTGGATTTTTTAAAATTATACGAATATTTAAGAAAATAATCTATGGAATAAATTCTAAATTTCTTCCTTATTTTTGTGTTCAAATACAAAGAGGTGGTCGGATAGAGGCTTAGGAAAGATGCACCTTTACGGTTTACAATAAATAAAATATAAAGTAGTATGTAATAGGTTTAAAGATTACTAGCAAGGAGTTGAATTTTTATGAGTACTCGAATGTGTATGGAACCTGATCCGGAACCCACGGCCATGAAAGAGGGAGTCATGAATAACCCTTCCTTTAGAAGTTTGAATGCTGATAAAGATTCAACTTTATTTGGCAGAGCATTTTGACTTCCTCTAAACAAGAGGAGGTAAGAACATGAGAAAAATTTATATTTCTACTGAAGAAGGAATGCTGAAAGAAACGGATAGCATGATGGATGGCTGCTGGATTAATTTAATTGCACCAACAGAAGCAGAAATTACAGAAATTGCTACCGGTTTAGACATTCCATTAGCGTTTATGAAAGATCCCTTGGATGAAGAAGAGCGTTCAAGAATTGAAAAGGATGGGGAAAATGTCTTAATTATCGTGAATCTCCCCCTTGTTTCCTTTGATGAGAAAAGTATGCCTATTTATGACACAATCCCATTAGGTATGATTATTGCCAAGAATTGCTTTATTACGGTTTGCTTAAAGGATAATCCGATATTTTACCAGTTTTCTGAAGGCAGAATGAAGAGCTTTTTTACGTATAAAAAGACACGATTCTCCCTGCAAATATTATACTGTATGGCAACTGCCTATTTAAAATATTTAAAGCAAATTAGCAAGAAGACAGATACTATTGAAAAAGAACTTCACCAATCTATGAAAAACAAAGAGCTATTTTCCTTGCTTAATATCGAAAAAAGCTTGGTGTATTTTACCACTTCCTTAAAATCAAATAATATTGTCATGCAAAAAATGCTCAAAAGCAATTATTTGAAAATGTATGAAGATGATCAAGAATTGCTAGAAGATGTAATTATTGAGAATCAGCAGGCAATTGAGATGGCTGAAACCCATATGTCTATTTTAAGTGGGATGATGGACGCTTTTGCTTCTGTTATTTCAAATAATGTCAATATTGTCATGAAATTCTTAACATCTTTCACGATTATTTTGTCATTACCAACAATGGTTGCAAGCTTTTATGGAATGAATGTTCATATTCCATATCAAGATGTACCATATTCTTTTACAATTGCGATTATGATTTCCTTCCTATTATCAGGCGTAACTGCTTTGATCTTTTGGAAGAAGCGGTTTTTTTAATAAAGGGGCCTGCTCGTTGTCTCTAACTCCTCCATTTTGAAGTGGAGGAGTTTTCTAATAAAAGGAGCGGAATTCTTTAGGAGTATATCCTGTTTCTTTTTTAAAGGTGGCAACAAAGTGACTTGTATCATTGAATCCAGTTAGAAAGGTAATGTCTTTTATTTTTACATCTCTTTTTGTAACTAAAATTTCTTTAGCCTTTTTGATTCGATAAGCAAGTACATATTGATAGACGGAAATGCCAACAAATCGTCTAAAAAGCTTGTTCAAATACTGTGGCGATATAAAGAGCCTTCCTGCTATATCGGAAATATCACATTTTTCTCCATAGTTTGTTTCAATCCATTCGATAGTAGGGGAGATATATTGATGATATAAATCATTCTTTTGAAACGTTCTGTGTAAACCATGATCCCGGATATTTAGTAAGAAGTTATACACGTCAACGGAAAGCTTTTGCTGTACAGAGTTTTTGTTTTCGTTTTTTATATGTGATAACATCCTCTGCGTCCAATCACTATAGGAAAAATCAGGACAGTCATTTGCTAGATAGTAAGAGGAAGTACCAAGTATCTCGGCTATACTTGCGGAAAAAGTACCGTTAATTGTCATAAAGTTTGTGCGCCATCCTTTTGCTGAAATCGATTCATAAAAGTGGGGAACAAATGGTGCGATAAGTATCCCTTCTTGAGGATGCAATTGGATTTTTTCATTTGCAATCGTTACTTCCCCTAATCCTTCTGCTGTTTGTAGCCAGTGATAGTAAGGATATCCCTCTTCTCTTAAGACCATTGGTTGTTCCCACATATACCCAATGCTTTCAATGGAAAAAGGATTGAAATGATCTAGTAAATTAAAATATACTTCCATTTATGTATCCCCTTACAATAGTTTCATAATTTTATATAAACTAGTTACTCTTATTATACTTTTTCTCCATTTGCCTTTCTATAATGAATGTATAAAAAGTGCGGAGGGATGAAATATGGAGAAAAAATTGTTTAATCGTTTTTTGTATGGAGGAGATTATAATCCGAATCAGTGGCCAAAGGATATCTGGGAAGAGGATATGCGCATTTTTAAAAAGGCAGGAATTAATTCGGCAACAATCAATGTTTTTTCATGGGCAAAAATTCAGCCTTCGGAAGAAGTATATTATTTTGATGAGCTAGACGAAATCATAGAAATGCTAAGTAAGGATAGGTATGACATTATTCTCGCTACTTCTACTGCTTCTTTGCCTGCATGGATGGTAAAAAGATATCCTGAAGTGGCGCGAACCGATTATGAAGGAAGACATCATAAGTTTGGACAAAGACATAATGCTTGTCCGAACAGTCTTGTTTATCAGAAGTTTGCTAGCAAATTGGCAGGAAAACTTGCAGAAAGATATGGAAGCAATCCCCATGTAACCTGTTGGCATATTAATAATGAGTATGGGGGCGAGTGCTATTGCGAAAACTGTGAGAAGGCCTTTCGTGTATGGCTAAAAAATCGCTATAAAACGATTGAAGCACTAAACAAAGCATGGAACTTAGAATTCTGGGGTCATACTATTTATGAATGGGATGAAGTAGTATTGCCGAATGCACTAAGTGAAGGAATTGGCAGCGATAAAACCGCTTTTGCAGGAATATCTATAGATTATCGCCGTTTCAACTCGGATAGCATGCTGGAAAATTTCAAGATGGAACGAGATTCGATTCGGAAATACGATACTGAAACGCCAATCACTACAAATTTAATGGGTACTTACAAAAATTTAGATTACTTTAAATGGGCAAAAGAGATGGACATTGTTTCCTGGGACAATTATCCAAGCTATAATACACCATTAAGCTATACAGCGATGTGCCATGATTTGATGCGCGGGCTTAAAGATGGGCAACCATTTATGCTAATGGAACAAACCCCAAGTCAACAAAACTGGCAGCCTTATAATTCCTTAAAAAGACCAGGGAAAATGCGTGCGCAAAGCTACCAGACAATTGCCCATGGAGCTGACACCATCCAATTTTTCCAGCTACGCCGTTCAGTAGGGGCATGTGAAAAATTTCATGGTGCTGTCATTGAACATGTTGGACATGAAAATACACGAGTGTTTCGAGAAGTGATGGAGCTTGGAAAAGAACTACAGCAATTAGAGGAAATTCTAGGATCAACAATAAAAAGTAAAGTCGGCATCATGTTTGACTGGGAAAATTATTGGGCGCTGGAGTATACGAGTGGACCAAATAAAGATTTAACCTATGTAGACCAAATCCATCAGTACTATCAATATTTTTATAATGAAAATATTCTAGTCGATATGATTTCGGTCGATAGTGATCTCTCTAAATATGATGTGGTGGTAGCCCCAGTTCTTTATATGATGAAAGCAGGCTTGGCAGAGCGCATTACAGCGTTTGTTGAAAATGGAGGACAGTTTGTCACTACCTTTATGAGCGGTATTGTGAATGAATCAGATAATGTATACCTAGGAGGATACCCAGGACCATTGCGCAAAATAGCTGGAATATGGGTAGAAGAAATAGATGCATTAGCGCCAGAGCAAAAAAATGCCGTTGCATTTAATGATGGAAATGCATATACCTGTACGTTGCTATGTGACATTATTCATCTCGAAGGTGCAGAGGCCATTGCCACCTATAAAGAGGATTTCTACAGTGATACTCCAGCAATTACGAAAAATTCGTATGGGAAAGGGAATGTCTGGTATGTTGGCACACAAGTAGAGCAAGAGGGCATTGCCCATTTATTCGATCAAGTGATAGCAGAAACGACTGTAAAACCAATCTGCACGAACGGAAAAGGTCTAGAAATTACGAAAAGAGACACAGCAGATTCCTCCTATTATTTTGTTATTAATCAACATCCAAAGATACAGAAATTGCCAGAAGAGCTTGTTGGCAAACTAAATCTATTAACCGGAGAAGTAGTAAAAGAAGCACTAGAGCTAGAGCAATTTGCTGTGCTTTTATTGAAATAATAATTTTGCTGCACCGATGTTGGTGCAGCTTTTTGCTTTGGAGGTTTAGAGGGGGAGATTGGTGATTGATCCTGGATGAAGGCCGGGAGCTTTGGGGAAGCGGGAAAAGTGGTGTTTATGGAGGAGATGAAAACCAAAAATGATGACAGGAGAGGGAAAAATGGAGTTCATCCAGTCGATGAAAACCAAAATTGATGACAGGAGAGGAAAAAGTGGAGTTCATCCAGTCGATGAAAACCAAAATTGATGAAAGGAGAGGGAAAAGTGGTGTTCATCAAGCCGATGAAAACCAAAATCCATGCCAAAAGCTGGAAAAGTAGTGTTCACCAAACCAATGAACACCAAACCTCATGCCAAAAACAAAAAAGGTTTTCATCCCAAGCATGAAAACCGAATTTACAAGTGTAAAAGAAAAAGTGTCTTTACTAAACAGCTTTTCTCCAAAAACGAAAGAACCATTAACCGTGCAGTTTATTCTTCAACAGAGGAGTTTCCCATTCCATCACACAGGATTACTGTAATAAGTAATAAAATTAATATCTTGATTGTAATTTCCAAACCCTTTTCCAAATAAAGTAACGCCACCAAGATTGTGGGCATCTTCTTTTATTTCTACCTTTAAATCCCACATTCCACGTTGTTCTTCACGAAACTCGTCAATAGTAGTGTCTGATAATTTTTTCCCATCTGCATAAACACCATGCTTGGTAATGCGAATTGTTAGCAAGATGCCGTATTGATTGGTTTCATTCGGCCACCAATCAGGGGTGAAGCGACCTCTTGTATCAGAAAAGTCTCCTGGGCTAGTCCACATACACAGCTCTTTTCCATTTAAGGAGAACGTAATGTCAGATGGCCAAACATTATTGGAAAAAGGGAATTCTGATGATGCCTCTAATACAATATCAATCATCTCTAGCCTATCCGTCTTTTTTAAAATAGATGGAATGCGATATTCAATAAATCCCTTTGTAAACCAAAGGATAGCTGCTTGATTTTTTTGTGGATCCATAAAGTATTTGGGATCATCGTATTCGCCAATTGGATGTGTTGTGGTAGCAAGTCCGCATGTTGGATAAACATCAAAATTAAAATAATGCCCAACAGGAATTTCCTGTTTATAGCTTTCATAAGCAGAGTAGATCTTTTGTGGAAATTGTATTTCAATTCGATCTACTTTTAAGATAACAACTTTTTGCAGACCAGATTTACCAGGGATTGTTTCGGTTTTTACTAACCCTGCATCGCTCATTTTTGTAATATGTCTACTCACTATCGCACTACTTATATTCAATTCCTTCGCTAGTTCTCCAATATTCATTTTTTTCTTGGATAATAATTTAATAATGTTGATTCGAGTAGGACTGGATAGAACCTCGTACACAGGGATAGAATTTTCCGAAATATCTAATTGCATGTGTGATTCCCCCTTTTATTATTCTTATATTACTACAGGAATAAATTAATGGCAAAATAAATTATTTTACATAACCGAATGGTTAACAAAGATGATAAAATTATTAAAATAGTATACTATTAAGTTATTGACAACGGTTACAAAATATAATATATTTTAGTCGTAAGTTTATCTTTGAAGTATGTAACTGGCAATGGATAATGAGTTAGACGCAAAGGAGGAATTAATACATAGAGTAGCCTATTATCTGTTCACATTTTTCCAAAAAAACAGTAATGGAGGAATAACAATATGCAAGTAAATTTATTATTAGATAAACAAGGACCGAAAATTAGTAAACATATTTATGGACAATTTGCAGAACATTTAGGGCGATGCATTTATGAAGGAGTATGGGTTGGCAAAGATTCCGATATTCCTAATGTAAATGGAATTCGTAAAGATGTAGTGGCAGCATTAAAGGAAATTCAAGTACCAGTAGTTCGCTGGCCAGGTGGTTGCTTTGCGGATGAATATCATTGGAAGGATGGAATTGGACCAGTTGAGAATCGAAGTACAATAGTCAATACACATTGGGGTGGCGTAACAGAAAACAACCACTTTGGAACACACGAGTTTTTTGAATTAATTCGTCAGTTAGAATGTGAAGCATATATTAACGGTAACGTTGGTAGTGGAACTGTTCAGGAAATGCAAGAATGGGTTGAGTATATGACGATGAACGGTGAGTCGCCAATGGCAAATCTTCGTAGAGAGAATGGTCAAGAGGAAGCCTGGAAAGTAGAGTTTTTTGGAGTAGGAAATGAAAATTGGGGCTGTGGCGGAAATATGCGTCCCGAGTATTATGCGGATTTATACCGCAGATATCAGACATATGTCCGCAAGTATGGAGAACATAATATTTATAAAATTGCCTGTGGCGCAAGTGTAGATGACTATAATTGGACAGAAGTATTAATGAAAAATGCCGCAAACTTTATGGATGGACTTAGTTTACATCATTATTCCATTCCAACAAGAGTATGGCAGGATAAAGGAAATGCCTTAAACTTCCCAGAGGAACAATGGTATTCTTTATTAGAACATGCACAGTATATGGACGAGTTAATCACGAAGCATAGTACTATTATGGATAAATACGATCCAGAAAAACGAGTTGGTTTAATCGTAGATGAATGGGGTTCTTGGTACAACGTAGAACCTGGAACAAATCCAGGCTTCCTATATCAACAAAACACGATTCGTGATGCAATGCTTACTGCGATTACGCTAAATATTTTTCATAAGCATGCAGACCGCGTTCATATGGCGAATATTGCCCAAATGGTGAACGTATTACAAGCGATGATTTTAACAGAAGGGGAAAAAATGATTAAAACCCCTACTTATCATGTTTTCGATTTATATAAACATCATCAGGATGCAGAGCTTGTCGACTCTTATGGCGATGAGACTAATCATGTCACATACACAGCTTCCAAGAAGGACGGCAAAGTAGCGATCTCCTTATGTAACTATGATGTAACAGAAACGAGAGAAATTACGCTTTCTAGAAAGAATGGAGAATTTGTTGTCCTAAAAGCGGAATATATTACAGCTGATGTAATGGATGCACATAATACATTTGAAGAACCAGAAATTGTAGCAAAAAAAGAGTTTACTAGTTATCTAGTAGATAAAGAAACGCTAAAAGTTACATTGCCTCCAATGAGTGTTGCAAGCATCCTAACAAAGGAAAATTAAGATGGCTTGTGTAGGCTGCGAGATAAAGGAACAGGTTGGTCGATTAGATGTTGAAGCACTTGTTCAAGAACAGCTTTCCTTCGAAATAGATTTAGCCCAGGAGGAAGTAAGAGATCAGCGGTTAAGCATATGTGAACAATGTGAGTACCTAAATCAACATACATGTGGGAAATGCGGATGCTTTGTCCGCTTCCGTGCTAGCTTAGTTAAGAAGAGCTGTCCAGATCGAAAGTGGTAGAGCTATAGATAGTAAACAATCCTAGATATCACTTGAAAAATCGGAATAATATTTTGCGAAGGTTAGCAATTGCTGCCTTCTTTTTTAATGTACAAAAATAAATTTCATAATCCGAAATTTTTTCGTAAATTATAGTGAATATTTTCATTATTTGTAATACAATAACTCTTTGTGGGGAGGAAAAAGAATGAACTTATTAAGAACTACTTTACAGCATTTTAAACCATATTGGCGTAAGTTATTGATTGCTTTATTTTTCTCATTAATTGGTGGTGCATTTACGATTTTACCTCCAATTCTTGTAGGGAAATTGGTAGATGAAGTAATCGGAGACAAAGCAATAGCATTTATTTTATGGATTGTTTTCGGAATATTAGCAGCATTTTTAGGGAAGGCACTATTTGAATCTTTACAAGAATTTGTACAGGTGAAAATTGGCTTTGATGTGATTACAGATATGCAAATTCGTGCATTTAAAAGACTTCACAGAACGCCGATGTCCTTTTTTTCAAAGACACCTCGTGGGGATATGCTATATCGACTAACCCATGATGTAGAATCGATACAAAATTTAAATAATACGGTTGTACCACGGATACTTCAACAAGTAATTAGTGCAGTAGCAGCTTTTATCACGGTATTTGCGATATACTGGCCAGCTGCGATTGTGATGTTCATTGTATTTGCTATTTACATTCTCCCATCCTTTAAATTAGGGAAAACAATGCGGAAAATGAGTGCGGTACAAAGAGATATGAGTGCAGACATGTATCAGCATTTGCAGGAAAGTATCGAAAGTGTTCGTTTAGTAAGAACCTATCAAACGCAAAAAGAGGAAATTGCTACACAGGAAAAGAAACTGACCAATTGGAAAAATTATTCTATTCGGGCGGCTTTAATTGGAAAAGTCAATTGGCGTCTAGGAAATTTATTTAATATTGCTACTCCTGGTGTTGTGATGCTAATTGGTGGATTATCGATCTGGCAAGGGAATATTACCGTTGGAACACTCGTTTCTTGCTTGAACTTTATTCCAATCATGTTCCAGCCCGTTCGTTCCTTAGCAGAAAATGCCTTAACGATTCAACAAGCCATTCCAGCATTGCAAAGAATATACGAATACTTTGATTTGCCAGAAGAGCATGAACAAAATCTTCCGAACTTTGGTGTAGTTCAAGGAAAAATAGATTTAGATAATATTTGGTTTTCCTATCCAGGAAGCGATAAGCAAGTGCTAAAGGGTGTATCTGTTTCTGTGGAATCCGGTAAGCATATCGGCATCGTTGGAACAAGTGGCGGAGGAAAAAGTACACTAATTCAAATTTTGCTAGGGCTTTATGAACCGGAGAAAGGCTCAGTGACCATTGATGGGAAAAATTTATTTGCTTATAATCGCAATAGTTTTCGCAGGCAGGTTGGAGTTGTCTCACAGGAAACCTTCCTATTAAATAGTACGCTTCGCAATAATCTTCTTTATGGAAAGCCAGATGCAACGATGGAAGAGCTGGAGCAGGCTGTTGAAGCGGCAGGATTAAAAGAGCTAATTGATTCCTTGGAGGATAAGTATGAAACGGTTGTTGGAGAACGTGGCTTGAAGCTTTCGGGGGGACAAAGACAACGGGTTGCCCTTGCAAGAGCAATTTTACGCCAGCCACCAGTGTTAATTTTTGACGAAGCTACATCATCCTTAGATGGGGAAACGGAAGAAAAGGTTCAAGACTCACTAGAACAATTAATTCCAGGAAGAACGACGATTACGATTGCCCATCGATTGATTACAGTCAGAAAGGCAGATACAATTCTGCTACTTGATCAAGGGATGGTTGCCGAACAGGGTACACATGAAGAACTGTTAGCTTTAAAAGGACAGTATTATCAATTATATCGAGCACAATATAGCGAGCTGGAGAAGTCCTGCGGTAATATGTCAAGTACCAAAATCTAAGGAATTGGAAATTGTAAGCCAACCAATACCTAAAAAAGACAATACTTAAGAAACCCAGTAAGATATTAAACCATTTACTGGAAAATATTGAAGGATTTAGGATGTTTTATCCTTTAGTTATTCACCTTCCTTCTTGGCGTGTAGACTTGATCGTTGCGTAGCAGCGCATCGACCAACCGCACAAGTTTTCTTGCCGTTAAGACGAG
>NZ_CATNHG010000073.1:0-76228 GCF_950097965.1 Bacillus sp. T2.9-1 | reverse complement strand
CCTCAAGAGTCATTCTTTGGTCATTTAAAAGATGATGTGGACTATCAATCTTGTAAATCCTTAAAAGAACTAAAGGCAAAAATAAATCATTACATGGTTTACTATAACAATTATCGATATCAATGGAATTTAAAAAAGATGACCCCTATTCAATATAGGAACCATCTTCTCGTTGCTTAATCTCTTTTTTTATTGTGTCCTTGACATGGGTGCCAGTTCAATACACATCTTTTTCTTATTCTATGTACTGAGAGGCAAGGATGTTTATTAAATCTTCCATTTCATTCGTTTTTCCTCTTGCCATTAAGCTCTCTACGGCAGCTTTTGCATCTTGATCATTAAATAAAATCTGGAATAAAGCATTCGTAATAGGCATCGTAACACCATATTTTTCTGACAGCTGATGTGCAGCTTTTGTAGTCCGAATTCCTTCCACAACCATACCCATTTGAGCAAGAACTTCATCTAACACTTGGCCTTTTCCAAGCATGTTACCAGCTCTCCAGTTTCTAGAATGGACACTTGTACATGTAACAATTAAATCTCCAATCCCAGTCAAACCTGCAAACGTAAGGGGATTTGCTCCCATTCTTGTTCCCAGCCTAGCCATTTCAGCAAGTCCTCTTGTTATTAAAGCCGCCTTGGCATTATCACCAAATCCTAAACCATCTGCAATACCTGCACAAACTGCAATGATATTTTTTAATGCTCCGCCAATTTCAACACCTATAAGATCTGGATTTGTGTAAACTCGGAAATTATGATTAATAAATAAATCTTGAACAAGTTCCGCTTCGGTCATATTCTTGGAGGATACTGTAACGGTCGTCGGATGTCTAAGACTCACTTCCTCTGCATGACTAGGACCCGATAATACAACAATGCTTTTTCGTTTACTTTCTGGTATCTCTTCCTCGATAATTTCAGAAATACGCATTAACGTTCCTGGCTCAATTCCTTTACTAACATGAACGATTGTTTTTGGTTCATTTACATATGGAAGCAATTGTGGAATAACCTCTCGCATCGCTTTTGTTGGTATAGCTAAAATAATAAAATCTGCATTGCGAACACTTTCTTCTAAAGAAGTAGTTCCGACTACTTCTTTAGGTAAGGTTATACCTGGTAAATATTTATTATTTTGATGCAGATTATTGATCTCTGCAATATTTTTCTCATCTTTACCCCAAATACGAACAGTATGACCATTATCGCCAAGTACTAATGAAAGTGCTGTTCCCCAACTGCCAGCACCAATCATCGCTACAGTTTTTTGAGTTTTCATCTTCTTTACACCTCTATTATTTTCTTTCTCTTGCAAAGATTTTAATCGGTGTTCCCTCAAAACCAAATGCATCTCTAATACGATTTTCTAAAAATCGCTCATAAGAAAAGTGAAGTAATTCTGGATCATTGACAAAAACGACAAAAGTTGGTGGTCCAACCGCAACCTGGGTAGTGTAGTATATTTTCAATCGTTTACCTTTATCGGTTGGAGTAGGATTCATCGCTACAGCATCCATTATAACATCGTTCAACACACTTGTTTCCACTCTACGAGTATGATTTTCGCTAGCAACTTTAATCATCGGTATTAATGTATGAATCCGTTTCTTCGTTTTTGCTGAAAGGAAAACAATTGGAGCATAATCCAGGAATAAGAAATGTTCCCTAATATTTTGTTCAAATGTTTTCATTGTTTTCTCATCTTTTTCTACTGCATCCCATTTATTCACGACAATAATCACTGCTCTTCCAGCTTCATGTGCATATCCAGCAATTTTTTTATCCTGTTCAATAATTCCTTCTTCTCCATCAATAACAACTAAAACAACATCCGATCTTTCAATTGCTCGCAATGCTCGTAATACACTATATTTCTCTGTAGATTCGTATACTTTTCCTTTTTTTCTCATTCCTGCTGTATCGATAATAACAAACTTTTCTCCGTTAACCGTTACCTCAGAATCAATTGCATCTCGAGTAGTACCAGCTACATTACTAACGATTACTCGATCTTCTCCTAACATTGCATTAACTAAGGATGATTTCCCTACATTTGGTCTCCCAATAAGAGAAAATTTAATAATATCATCACCGTAATCCTTTGTATCATGCTTAGGAAAATGCTTTGCAGCTTCATCCAATAAATCACCGAGACCTAAACCATGAGATCCTGAAATTGGAAATGGTTCGCCAAATCCTAATGCATAAAAATCATAGATTTGTTCTCTCATATCCGGATTATCTACTTTATTAACGGCAAGAACAACTGGCTTTTTAGCTTTATACAATATTTTTGCAACTTCTTCATCGGCAGAAGTAACCCCTTCACGACCATTTGTTATAAAGATAATAACATCTGCCTCTTCTATTGCTATCTCCGCTTGCATACGTATTTGATCTAAAAATGGTTCATCCCCAATATCGATTCCACCTGTATCAATAAGATTAAAATCATGGTTTAACCATTCTGCAGAGCTATAAATACGATCTCTCGTTACTCCTGGTATATCTTCCACAATTGAAATACGTTCTCCCACTATCCGATTAAAGATAGTCGATTTTCCTACATTCGGTCTTCCAACTATCGCAATAACTGGTTTAGCCATCGCTATCATTCCCTTCACACATAATCATTCTATCCATGCAACATGATTCCTTAAAAAGATAGTAACTAAGTAATCACAGTGTTAAAGAACATTCTTAAATTATTTATTACCTTTATAACATAAGTACATGAAAATATAGTACTTCCGCTTTTTAGTTTCGTGGATATTAGAATTCTTTATCATTCGAATTTGTTGTTTTTTAGGCTGAAATCACACTCTTATAAGCAAGATTAAAAACAAAATGAAAAACTTATTCCTAAGATTCTAAACATTATGAAACCAATAATCGATTGCTCAAGTAATACCCTTTAACATAAAAATAGTAAAAATAGGGGCTAACCCTAAAATAGAGAAGTAGACCCCTAACTAAAACAGTTTATCAAAGAGATGTTATCCAAGCAACAGAAAACTACATTTTTTTTACAATAATCATCATTTTTATAACTTTTTCACAATGTATGCGCTAATTCGTATATATTGGTTTTTATAAAATATATACGCTCCCTTACACCTGTTCTTTTATAAACTAAATCCAATTGAAAACTTCCTTCTTCATTGGAATACTTTATATAATTTGCATTTAATGCTTTACTATAATATAAACTTCCTCCCCAATTTTATGAGCAATGCCATCTAATATAGCTTCTAGGTTAGTGGCAACATTCTCCATCTCAGTCGTATTTTCACAATAAAACACTCCGTTTCCTGGTGCGACTTTGCTTGGATTAGTTGTAATGGAGGCTAAAATGTATTTTTCTAAATTCATTCTATCTCTCCCTCTCTTTCTAAGCGTTTACTGGGCATCCGAATGGCATTTTCTAACGTTGGCACAGCCCCGATAATACTAATCGCCTTTTTTTCATTTTGTATTTGAGGTAGCACGAATACAGCCACCCTTCCATCCTCTAAATCCCGTTTAGCTAATGGTACTAATGCGGGTGTCCCAGAGTCTCGATAGACACCAAGAGCAGTAGTCACATCATATAGAATTGCCTGCCTCTGTCCTAAATTTGCAATGGTAGTTCTGGCATTAAAATTTTTAGGAGTTAAGATAAAGCCCATTCCATACTTTAAGACTTCCTTCTGCCGCTCTGGCAAACCAATATTCATAATATAAATGGTATCTACATATAGACCCGAATCATCAAACATTGGCTTTGCATATGAAATATCTACAATATCCTTTAATTGACCACCAGACATCAATTTTTTCGCTAAGATTACAGAGATGATTGCTGCGAGAATACCTGTCCATATATTATAAATAATATAGCCAAAGGTGCTTAAAAGACCTGCAAACATTACCAAATAGTTCCTGCTTTCAAAAGCAATAGCAATTCCTTCAATATACGTTTTTCCTCTTGGAACCATTTCGAAACTATCCAACTCCGTAAGCGTGTTTCGTTCCATATTTCTAACCTCTCGAAATTGAGAAGCTGCAACAGTTAAGAAAGTTACCGCTGTATAATCTTTGTTTAAGATTGCAGGAATGGCCACGGAGCCCAGCCCTGCTGCTATGAAGCCTAGTGCGATATGAATAATTTTCCCATGCAAATAAGTAGGATATTGGCGATAATCTGTTCTTAGCATATACATTCTTAATATTGTCCCAACAAATACTCCAAGTAAAATTGGATAAGTAAAGTTACTCATATATTTTTTTGTCTCTCCTTTTCAAGCATAAATACATGCTGTTCCCATTTCACTAGTGTCATTCTTATATAAAAAAGGGATAAGAATCCAACTACACCAGGCATTAAATAGTCAAAAAAGCTCATAGAACCAATATAGTATTCCATCTGATAATTTCTTAAAATGCTACTCAATAATATTTCTCCAGTGCTACTTCCAATTAGCAAAATAAGTATCTGACAGACTATATTTTTATGTAAAAGGATTACTAGGACAAACAATATACTTACTTTAAGCCAAGGTCCTGGAATAAATACCCAGATAGGATCAATGATTGCCATCATTTCATATGTGGCATAAGCTAACATCGTAAAAAAGGACGCTATGATAATATAAATAGTCGTTTTCCATCGTAAACGACCAGTAGAATAAAACGAGATAATTAATATACTTAAAAGTAAAACAGAACAACTTATTTCATGCCACTCCCATTTAAAGGGACTTAAAACAATTGCTATTAATACATAAATGGAATATTTAGTTCGCTTCGGATTATCTTTTTGTAAAAAAAACGTCGTAATAATCCAGATAAACCATGTACAAAATAAAAAGATTGATCCCTCCATTATACTCACTCTCCTAATTCCCATTATGTCTCGGTAGAATGTAATTTAAACGAAAAAGATACACGTAAACAAAGGAAATATGTTGCTATGCAAAAGGAATTTTTTTCATCAAGTAGTTTCGACTATTCTGTAGAATACTAAAAAGAAACTTCCATTAAGGAAGTGAACGGTCCATATCATGAATGGAGTCAATTAATTATTTTGGGAGGTAAATTCTATGGCTAAGGATAGACAGGAAAAAAAATTAAAACAAAGTAACCGAGTAGAGTCTGACCGTGACCAAGCACTTCATTATAATGGTTCAACTCGATTACAAAGTCCTGAAGAAGGCAGATTATTAAACGATAATAAGTAGGCATTGCAAAAAGGGTGACCTAAAAAAATGGCCACCCTATTATATCTTCTTTCTATTTAACGAAACAAAGAAATTAGTTTTTCAACTTTTTCAATTGTTCTCCAATCATATCACCTAATTGGAATCCTTTTGATTCTTCAGGAAGCTCATACACTTCTTCCTCATCCACTTCTTTCTCTGTAAGTTCTTTAATACTTAGTGAAAGGCGTTGGTCTTCTTCGTTAACATCTAAAACTTTCACTTGAACTTCTTGACCTTCTTTTAGCACTTCATGTGGTGTTCCAATATGTTTATGGGCGATTTGTGAAATATGCACAAGTCCTTCTACCCCTGGGAACACTTCAACAAACGCGCCATATGAAACAATACGCTTAACTGTTCCATCTAGTACACTACCTTTTTCAGCCCGATCTGCAATGTTCGCCCATGGTCCTGGCTGTGTTTCTTTAATAGATAAAGATATACGGTCATTATTGCGATCTACACTTAGTACCTTCACATTTACTTCCTGACCTTCTTGAACTACATCTGTTGGGCTAGAAATATGTTCATGGGACAATTGAGAAATATGAACTAATCCATCAATGCCTCCCAAGTCAACAAACGCACCAAAATCAGTAATTCTTTGTACAGTACCTGTTAGTGTTTGGCCAGCTTCAATCGAGTCAAGAAGATTTTGCTTTTGCTTACTTTTCTCTTCCTCTACTACAGCACGATGGGATAGAATAAGGCGGCTTTTATCTTTTTCTAATTCGACAATTTTAAAAGAAATTGTCTTACCTTTATAATCAGAAAAGTCTTCTACATAATGAGCTTCTACTAAGGATGCAGGTACAAAGCCTCTTACACCAAGATCAACAACAAGTCCGCCTTTAACAACATCTTTTACTTCTGCTTCGAAAACTTCACCTGAATTAAACTTCTCTTCAAGTTGATCCCACGCCTTTTTGGCATCGACTTTTCTTTTTGATAAAACAAGGGCATCCTCTTCCACTTTAATAACTTCTAATTCAAGCTTGTCTCCTTCTGACACAACATCACTTGCTTTTTCAATGTGCAAGCTTGATAATTCACTTATTGGAAGTATCCCATCAAGTTTACTATCACTGATTGCAACAATTACCTGTTTTTCTTCTACCTTCGTAATCTGACCATTTACTACGTCTCCAACAGAATAATTATTTACAACTACATCATTTAATTCCTCAGACATATGTACTCCTCCTTCGACTCTACCTGCATAAATATTTGTTTAAAAACATCCAGCAGCTTAAATAAATTTATCATGCATACGAATTTTAAGAATTCTTCTCTTTAAACTTCTTACAAACTTGTTTTTTTGTCAAGCAAGAAACACTAGACTAGTTTTTAAGATTAAGTGGATCTTCTATCTGTTAAAATTAATTGCTTATTTTTTCTCTTGTTAATTCCATGATTTTATCTACTACATCATGAATAGATAAAGAAGTCGTATCGATTTCAATCGCATCATCCGCCTTCTTAAGGGGGGCAACTTCACGTTCTGAATCTAATTTATCCCTTGCAGCAATTTCCTGTTTTAATTGTTCTAAGTCAGATTCATATCCTTTTTCTATGTTCTCTTTATGTCTTCTAATAGCTCTTTCATCAACAGACGCTAAAAGGAATACTTTCACCTCAGCAGTAGGAATCACATGGGTGCCGATATCTCTACCATCCATTACCACTCCACCATTTACTGCAAACATTTGCTGCCTTTTTACCATTTCTTCCCTTACAAGCTTATGCTTCGAAACGATAGAAACAGAGTTCGTTACTTCACTTGAACGAATTTCCTTTGTTACGTCTTTGCTATCTAAGAAAATTAATTGTCCTTGCTCACCTGGGAATAATTCAATCACAGTCTCATTTAACATATTTATTAAATTCTCTTCTTCTTCTAAATTCAATTTATGATTTATTGCCTTATAGGTTAATGCTCTATACATCGCACCTGTATCGATATAAATATATCCTAATTGTTCTGCGACAATCTTTGCAACCGTACTTTTCCCTGCAGCTGCGGGGCCATCAATTGCAATGCTAATTTTCTTTTCCATAAATCCTCCTGAACTACTGGCTCAAATATACCAATTATCTTATTAAAATTCTCCATAACCGTTGTTGGCTTCTAAAGAATATACAATCCTTCTTAAAAGCAGCATCTCATCATTAGGAGAGCTAGCCTTAATTTGGCTTAACTATCTTTTATTTTAACATATTTCTTTTCATTTTTTATCACTAATATCGGCTTATTTATGTAGCATTTTTGTATATAACAATTATAAGAAAAAAAGACAAATTTCTTCATTCATGTTTTATTTTCTTCCAAAAGTCTCAAGAAAGGATATAAAATTGGAATCCATAACTCCTTCATATTGGGTAATGGTTCTTATTTCTGGGATAATATCCCACATATGAAATATTTGACCAACTAAAAAAAAGACGATTTGAAGCAGGATTATCTTTATTATAATTCTTTCTACCGTTTTCATTCGAAGCACTCCTTATACTAGCCACTACTACAATCGTAGAGAAGAAAGTAAAACTTCCTAGCGATCATCAATACGAATTAATCCTATAAAGTTAGTATCGGAGTTTTAGTATTCCTTTATTCAGATTTCAAGCCCTTTCTTTTTTAAGGATAATTGGCGGTCAAAACTAAATCTTAACATCGACTGACGATCCACTGGCTCAATATCTAAAAATTCAATAGACATTTTATTACTATTTTCATTGTAATCAATGATTTTTTTAATCTCCGCATCTAGATGCAAATAATTATACTCTCCGTTCTGTAAGGGTAAGACTAATGAAACTTTTATCTTACTATTTTCCTCTAAGTATATTTTTTTAGGAACAACAACCGCAGCTCCCCCTGCACTAAAATCTAAAGATACCGTTGTGAATGGCTGAAAGGAGTTCTCTACTTCCATTGGATGAATAGCCATATCAATACTTGTTTCAATCCTTACGAATTGTCTGCGCTGAATTTTAATCATTTGATCTATGCTAGGTAATGAAAGAATTAACACCGGTACATTATTATCTTTTTTTCTTCCGATTACTTCTGAATGAAATAAATAAGCGATTCCTTCATTTGTAACAAAATTCACTCTTAATTGAGCACCATTCATTAAAAAAATCAGCTTATTTGTTTCAAGATGAATAGGATATTCAATATGAAGGGATTTTTCCTCCATTCCTAAAACACGGCTTTTATATTGATCAACTTTTTTTTCTCCATGAATCGGTTCAATAATTAATGTATCTCCAATTGAAATCACTTATCTCACACTTTCCTTTTTTTGGCTTCTATCTACCTTTATTATGTACTTTATTTTTATTTAATTGTAGCACTTCTATCCGTAAATAGTTCTTAGGACTCATAAATATACTCTATACACTGAACTATATACCTACTTTTCATGTATCATTATTGCATGATTAAATTATATTTGGCAATACCACCTTATGGAGCGTCTTACTGAAGTTTAAGAATAAGAGAAAAAAAGCTGTCAACCTTCTCCTTTTTAGAGCCTGTTGACAGCTTTTTTATTTTTATTATACTACTTCTTCATAAACTGGTTCAGCATTCTTTAATTTTTCAACTTTTTCTTCAGTTCCACTATCGGCGTTAATATAAATCCGATAAGTATCTTCTCCTAATGTTCCAATAAATTCATAACATAACACTTCTTCATTAAGATCATTAAGGATTATTGCTAATCCATCATCCATAATATTAACCTGTTTGTTGATTTTCTTTAATGCATCTTGTTTAGATATCACCGGATCTTTTATTTCTCTTTCTGTATTTGCTATTAAATAATCCTCTGCTGCAAAGCCAATGATATTTCCATTATCTAATGCAACTTTCATTTTTATGCTATCTGGATATATTTTTACTCCATCGACTTCTGTTACAAAATTAAACACACCAATGTTTTCATACTGCATACTTTCAAATAAAGCTAAGTTTTTAAAGTTATGATCCTTTAAAAATTTCACAGCATTATTATTCGCTTCATTAAGGCTAATTTTATCTTTTTTTACATCCCGAGAAACAATCGACCATATTGGATATCCACCTTGTTTTGTTATATCCATATTGGCTTCTATATCTGTACCTTTTTCCTTTAATGTTACACTATAGAATCCATAATTTGAACCTTCTCCACTTTCAGTGACTTTCACATCTACAGGATTTTTAAATTCAGCAAATTCTTTTGCAATATTTTCTGCTTCTTTTTCAGAAATCTTCTTTCCTTTTAAATGTTTGAAGTTTTCGTCCTTTTTTTCCATATTAACATTTGTTACTCCAAAACTTGTTTCCTGATAACCTTCCACTTTATTTTCTACGGTTTTCAAACCATCAATAATGGTATTATCTAACTGCTTATCTGTGGCTAATGCCATTTCAACATCCATCCAGCGGAGATTATTTTCCAGAACTAGATGCTGAACATTTCGTAATTCATCTTGGATATCTGCTGCTTCTTTATACAATTCATCTAATTTCTTATATTCATCATCAGATAATGGTTCTGAATTTAAATCTCTTACAGCAGTACGGTAACTAAAGTCACCAATGTTTGCTAGGAATTCTTCTGTTTTATTAAATGGTAGCAATGTTAATGGCAACTGTCCCACATCTGAATGTGCTTCAGATGTAATTCTCCATACTTCTGCCAATGCAGGAGAAAGAGATTCTTGTGAATTCATTGCTAATGTTGTACCAATTTGGTCATGAAGTAAATCTACTTGATACGTTAAATCATGGAAAGCCCTTTGATAGTTATTCTCTGCATTTAATAATACTGCATTTTTCTCTTTGTGTTCTTGATAGCCCCAGTAGGCTACTCCTGCTATCCCAAGTGTTAATACTCCTATTAATATTCCTCTTAACATTCATCTCACCCCACTATTTACAAAATATGTGCTTACCTATTTGTTTAATTTGTGGTCGACCCCAAATCCATGCACTAGTTGCTGTATCCGGATTAAAATAATACAAAGCATGACCCGTTGGATCCCATCCATTTATCGCATCTAATACTGCTTCTTTTGCTCTTTCATTAGGAGTTAGCCATATTTGTCCGTCAGCAACCGCTGTAAACGCACGTGGTTCAAAAATGACACCAGAAACAGTATTAGGAAATGTAGCACTATTAACTCTGTTTAGAATTACTGCTGCAACAGCTACTTGGCCGACATATGGCTCACCTCTTGCTTCACCATATACTGCATTAGCCATTAATTGAATATCATTTTGTGAAAATCCACTTGGTACGTTTGCTGCAGTTGGTTCTTTCCCTGTAGTATTTTCGCCACCATTTGTATTAGTTGTATTTTGTGGTGCTGGAGTGTTATTATTCTCTGTTGCAGTACCTCCCTCACCAGCACTTGTCCCCGTACCATTCTGGTTTCCAGAAGTATTATTTTTCGGGGTTGCTTGGCCACCATTACTTGCTTTCTTCTGTGTATCACTTTGCTTCTTAGCTGTATTATTACTTGGCTTTTTCTCCGTTTTAGTATTAGGTTTTTTTGTTTGCTTTTGCGTTGTCTCTTTCTTAGCAGACGGAGTCTTTTGCTTTTCTAAATCAACTCCACCATAATGGGAGAACTTTTTTCCACGGTTAATTTGTTCTTTTACAAACTGTTCATTATATTTGGTTGCACGAAGTAGCTTATCTTTCGTCTTAGTGCCAGCTAAACCATCAATTGGCAATCCGAATTCATACTGAAAGTTTCTTAATGCCCAATATGTTTGCCAACCAAAAACACCATCAATCTTTCCATTATAATAGCCTACGTATTGCAGTCTAGCCTGTAATTCAATAACATCATCCCCTACAGCACCATGCTGTATAACTTGTTCAGAAAATGCATGCACTTTTTGATCATGAAAAGGGAATGCTAGTAGTTCTAACAAAACAAAAAGGATGACCGATATTTTTGTGAGTAAAAACTTTTTATTCATGCTTATTACCCCCATAACTAAATACTAATAACATTAACAGTATTTTTTGTAGCAAATGGTTTTTTATACAAAAAAAGTAGAGTGAAGTTATTCACTCTACTTTGTTGCCTTTTTATATTGCCACTCATCCCTATTCCATAGAGGTTTAAGAAACCATTTTTCGCATAATGGTAAATTTTCCCCTCTATTCCTTTATACATTCATGTTCCTGTCATTTTTTGTATAGGTTCATTACTTAACTCTCGAGCACTCTTTACCTTTCGAAGTCCTAGCCACCATAAATAGAGCATAAATGGGGTAATAAAAATCAGCCAAATTTTCTCCCAGGATAATATATAATCATAAACACCATGAAGGATAAAAGGAACAAGTAAAGAATATACCAACCATTTCCCTCTTGGCACAATGAATTTTCCTTTACCAAAATAATAGCCCATAATGACTCCAAATAGTGCATGACTGGAAACAGGGAGCAATGCTCTTCCAATAGCATATTCTAGTCCGTTTGCCACTAGATAAAGAATATTTTCCATGGTCGCAAATCCTAATGAAACGGCAACTCCATACACGATTCCATCATAAGGTTCATCAAAATCAGCATGCTTAACTGCTGTATAAAAAAGAATAAACCATTTAAAAAATTCTTCTAATAGGCTGGTGGTAAACAGTGCACTCCAAATACCTTCTGGAATAACATTCTCTGTTTGTAACACATATTGTATAAACATGATTGGAAAAACAAGTAGTGCGCCTGAAATAAAAGACCGCAAGACCAGTGATATTGGTTCTGAACCATATTGATCTTTTAAATAAAAATAGCTTAATAATGCTAATCCAGGCGCTATTCCGGCTGAAAAAATCGCCAACATGTCAATTCCCCTTTTCCTCTGTTTAAGGAGTATTCGGACCTATCTATTTTTTTCTAGGATCGCTTTGGCAATTTGCTCACCGTGAAATCTTCCATTTTCGATAAAGATTTCATTTGCATCATTTCCTGCCGCAATTACCCCAGCAATAAATATTCCATTCCTATTCGTTTCCATCGTTTCTGGGTCAAATATAGGTCTCCCTGTTTCTTTCTCGATTTCTACACCCATTTTTTTTAAAAATTCATGATCAGGATGATATCCAGTCATCGCAAACACAAAATCATTTTTTATTTCATGAATTTGGTCATTCACTTCATAAAGAAGTGTCGTTTCTTTAATTTCTACGACATTTGCTTCAAATTCCATTTTGATAATCCCTTTTCTCACTAACGATTCAAATTCGGGCAAAATCCATGGCTTGATACTGGAAGAATATTCACTGCCTCTGTATAAAACTGTTACTCTTGCGCCAGCTTTCACTAATTCAATTGCTGCATCTACGCTTGAGTTTTTCCCGCCTATGACCGTTACATTATGATTGAAATAAGGGTGTGCCTCTTTAAAATAATGCATTACCTTTTCTAACTCTTCTCCTGGAACATTCATATAATTTGGATGATCATAATATCCAGTTGCAACGATAATATAGGGAGCAATATATGTTGCTTTTTCCGTTTTTACAATAAATGATTGCTCTTCTGTTTTATTAACTTCCAGAACTTCTTCGAATGCATTAATGCGAAGCTCTTTTCTTTTTGCTACTTCTCGATAATATACTAACGCCTGATTTCTATTAGGCTTATATTGTTCTGTTATAAAAGCTACTTCACCTATTTCCAGCTTCTCACTTGTACTGAAAAATGTCTGATGAGTAGGATAACCATGGATGGCATTTACAATATTTCCTTTTTCAATAATTAGTGGATTTATATTTATTTTCTTTAAAGCGATTGCTGCTGCCAGACCGCATGGACCAGCACCAATGATAATAGCCTCTTCTCTTTTCAAATCGTTCACTCCTAACATTTTACCATAAGGGTAAACTTCCTTAAGAAATCCTTTTCTATTAATGAATATGGAATCGCTATGTGGAAGAAATTTACCCTAAAAAGTGCCAAAATAAAAAATCTCCTACCTATAAGGATAGGAGATTTTTGTAAATTGAGCAATAGATTTAGCCAATTTTATATCCAACCGCGGAATCTAGATGCTTCCGCCATTTTTCTAACCCCCACCATATATGCTGCCAATCTCATATCTACACGACGCATTTCGGCAGTATCATAGATGTTTTTAAAGGATTTGCTCATTACTTTTTCTAATCTTTCTTCTACTTCTTCTTCTGTCCAGTAGTACCCTTGATTATTTTGAACCCATTCAAAATAAGAGACAGTAACTCCTCCAGCTGAAGCTAATACATCAGGAACCAATAATATTCCTCTTTCCGTTAAAATACGGGTAGCTTCCAATGTTGTAGGTCCATTTGCCGCTTCCACCACAATACTAGCTTTAATATTATGAGCATTTTGTTCTGTAATCTGGTTTTCAATCGCTGCAGGAACTAAAATATCACAATCTAATTCCAGTAAATCTTTATTTGAAATTGTATTATTAAATAAATTAGTAACAGTCCCAAAACTATCTCTTCTATCTAATAAATAGTCAATATCCAAACCTTCTGGATCATGCAATGCTCCATATGCATCTGAAATACCAATTACTTTTGCACCAGCATCATGCATAAACTTAGCCAAAAAGCTGCCCGCATTTCCAAATCCTTGTACAACAACTCGTGCACCTTCAATAGATATGCCTCTTCTTTTTGCGGCCTCCCGAATACAAATGGTAACACCTTTAGCAGTAGCAGTCTCTCGTCCTTGTGATCCACCTAATACAAGTGGTTTCCCTGTAATAAATCCAGGTGAATTAAATTCATCAATTCGGCTATACTCGTCCATCATCCATGCCATAATCTGTGAATTAGTAAAAACATCTGGAGCAGGAATATCTTTCGTCGGACCAACAATTTGACTAATTGCACGTACATAACCTCTGCTTAATCGTTCCAATTCCCTAAAGGACATATCACGAGGATCACAGACAATTCCACCTTTCCCTCCACCGTAAGGAAGGTCCACAATTCCACATTTTAAACTCATCCAAATGGAGAGTGCTTTCACTTCTGTTTCTGTAACATTCGGATGAAAACGAATACCACCCTTTGTAGGTCCAACTGCGTCATTATGCTGAGCGCGGTAGCCTGTGAAGATTTTTACAGTTCCATCATCCATTCTCACAGGAATTTTAACTGTCATCATTCGAATCGGCTCTTTTAATAATTCATACACTTCATCTGAGTAACCAAGCTTGTTTAAAGCTTTATGAATTATTGTTTGTGTTGATTTCAAAACATCGTGTTGCTCTTCTACATGATTCTTCTCGTTAGATTTGTTGGCTACCATTAATAAATCCTCCTAAAAAACTACCAGTTTATAAACTGTAGTTCTTCTTTATAAGAATAATTATTTAGCTTCTTTTATAGAATCGAAAACATAAATGATTTTATTATTTCTTGTTTATTTGCTAATTCAAAGCATAGTATACTCTTTTACCTGCAAGATGCAAGAAAATTCGTCAGAAAACTTGATACAGAATCAACTAACACATAAGCTATCTGATTTTGCCAGCTTCAGGCATATTCTCCATCAATAAATCCATTTTTTACTGTGGATAACTGTTTTTTATTTCATATTCTACTACTATCAGTATATTCAATTAAACGATTCTTTGTCCTACCCCACCCTCATTTAATTATCATTAATTCATTTGTCTATAAACTAATTTCTTTACTCGATAAAATTACTTGAGGCCAAACAAAAATGATGGGAAGGATATCCCCATTTCATTTTAACACTTTCAACAGGTTTTACCAATCATCAACTTGTAAATTTTTATGTAGAATATTTTCTAAAATCACAAAAAAAGATAGATGATTTTATTTGCTTTTAAAGCAACTTTATTCTAAAAAACATAAGAATAAAAAGGAAAATCATTCTATCTCATTTATATGTAAAGGAATTTTCGTATATGTTGGTTGCTATTAGCCACAGCCTGAATACACATATCTTCAAACGGGTGTCACCTGTCTAACCGCCCATCCTCGTATGATTCTACGTATACAGGCTGCTTTAGTATTTCTAACAAATTAGAAATACTGTACTAGCGTCTCAATAGCATTATCGCTTATTATCGTATTTCCATATTCTTCAATAATGTATATACTCTTTAAACTACTTTCCCCATACTCACTTAGAATAGCAATCATTTGTTCTTCTTTGTACGAAGAAATATCTGTAAAGCATAAATAATATATTTCATTTAGATTATATAATGAACCGCCAGTAAAATTATTTTGCACTAATTGTTTCCCTGCATCAATAACATCCTCTATATCTATGAATTCATATAATATATCCACTGTTTCTTCTACAGTTACTTGCATCTCTAAAAAACCTTCTGATAAGATTTCTTCTGTATCCAATTCATTTTCTGTTATGGTTAAAATCATTACCATACCTTGAGCTTTCATTGAAAATATTTCAACAGCTACTGATCCATGTATCTCCATATCAAATAAATCATTTGCTTCTTCAAGCATTTCATGAAAAAAATACTGCCACTTTATCGAGTCTTTCCATATATCTTCCTTGGTCAATCCACGTTCATACAGATCATCGGTGGTCAGATGGATTTTAATTCTATTACTATTTAATCTCTCCAAACGCATGACTACGCCTCCTGCTCCTTGAAAAAACTCTTAATGCAGTTTATGAAAAGAAGGAGTAATCGGTGAGTAATATTATTAAGTGAGATTATTTAAAATGAAAAAGCCAACTATTCAAACTGTTGGCTTAAAAAATTATATTTCTTCCTCATTCTGTTTGTGTTGAATTCTAATAATATGTGTTTCTGGCTTTGCCCCTAATCTTAAAGGAATACTTGTTGTGCCGTATCCATTACTAACAAACAAAGTAGTCTTTCCGATTAGCTTTGTTCCACCTAATTCATATGGTCCAAAACCAAATATCCGAATTTGGCCACCATGAGTGTGACCACTTAATACTAAAGAAATTTGATTTTCTTCATCTAATTCTTCGATTATTTTTGGATTATGACTAATTAATATTTTAAAGCTATTGTTCTCTACCTGTTGAAGTGCCGTTTCTAAATCATCATACTCTAACGAATAATCTTCTATTCCAATTAAAGACCAGCCTTCTCCATTTGATGACATAAAAGATACTGCTTTATTATCCAACAAAACGATGTCTTCTTCATTCAACAAACTCTCTAATGCATCCCGATCTATTTCATAATCATTATTTCCCCAGACAAAATAAACGGGTCCAATTTGTTTCAGCTTGCGTAAATTTTCCCTGGTTTGCTCCAAGTTTACCCCCTTTTCTAAAAGGTCTCCACCTATTATTACCAGCTCTGCTACATCAATCACCTCATTGATTATAGTATCGTCAATGGTTCTTCGGTGTATATCCGAAATAAAAAATAGCGTTATTTCATGGATCGATGAAGGAAAGTTAGGAAAGTAGAATAGCTCATATTTCACATTATTCTCATTCGCGATATTTTTCATATAGATAAGGAATGCAATACAAAAAATTACAAGCAAAATAAAGCCGCCCAATAAAAATACCATAAAAACCTCCCCGTATTACCCTTTATGCTGATTCCTTTATTTTAATACAATTTCAGCTTGTTTTACTAATTTTAAGAATACCATTTCCTTTTATTTCGATTAGCTAAATGGAAACAAAATATTCCTATTTTTTAGATTTCACTTGTAAAAAAAGCAAGAAGGAAAAGTTGAGCTTCTATAAAAGAAAGCATATAAATTAATTTCTAGACATAAGATGTAAAGTATACCAATTATAAAGGAGGGAAATTATTATGCCTTCATTTTACAGAGAATATCATCCTTTTATCAGTCAGTTTGATCCCTGTCCACCGATAAAAACAAAAGTGTACTCAACGCCGCCCAATTTATTTCTTGGTTTTCAGCCACCACACCTTCCTCAGTTTAGTCCAATGGAAGCTTTAAAAGCAGGCACTCTATGGAAAGCTCTTTACGACCCTTACTACAGTCCATATGAGAAAAAAATAAGGGAGTGAAAAAATTATGAAGCAGCTTCCACCTGAATATTATCAATTATTAGAACAACTCCAAGCCGTCGACTTTGTACTAGTCGAACTAACCCTATACTTAGATACCCATCATCATGATCAAGATGCTATTAATCAATTTAACCATTATGTAAAAGAACGAGAAAAATTCAAAAAGTTATATGAAAGCAAATATGGACCTTTATTGCAATTTGGAAATAGCCCATCTGGTTCACCATGGGATTGGGATTCACCCCCTTGGCCTTGGCAAGTGTAAACATACTTCAAATATTTAATTTTGCGATAAAGGAGAATAGAATATTATGTGGTTATATGAGAAAAAGTTACAATACCCCGTTAAAGTGAGTACCTGCAATCCAATGCTTGCAAAATTTTTAATTGAACAATATGGAGGTGCAGATGGTGAACTTGCAGCTGCATTAAGATACTTAAATCAGAGATATTCCATCCCTGATCGTGTTATTGGATTATTAACAGACATAGGAACAGAAGAATTTGCTCATTTAGAAATGATTGCTACGATGATATATAAATTAACGAAAGATGCTACTCCAGATCAACTGAAGGCTGCAGGTCTTGGTGATCACTATGTTAATCATGACCACGCCTTATTTTACCATGATGCTGCAGGCAATCCTTGGACAGCAACCTATATACAGGCAAAGGGAGATCCAATTGCTGATCTATATGAAGATATAGCTGCAGAGGAAAAGGCTAGGGCCACATACCAATGGATCATCAATATGAGTGATGACCCAGATTTAAATGATAGCCTCCGTTTTCTTAGACAAAGAGAAATCGTACATTCCCAGCGTTTTAGAGAGGCAGTAGAAATTATTAAAGATGATCGGCAGCAGAAAAAGATTTTTTAAGGTTATTTTCTGTTTATATTCAAAAAGATACCTCCCTCGTAGGTATCTTTTGTTCTTTATAGCCCTCTTCATATCTTACACCTTTTTACTTTGCTTGATGAAATAAATTTATGTCGTAGAAATCTTTTAATTTATTATACATTTCATGTCGTCTGTTCCACGTTTCACTATTCCCAAATAAATCTTTACTTTTATCAATAAACTCGCAACGCAAGTCATGGAACTCTTTTTCTGCTTTATCCCTCTTTTGTCTCAATACATTCATATATCCAAATACTCCGATTATAAACAGAAGAATATAAAGATTAATGCTTTCTTCCACATACACGGAAAACATAACAGCAAATGAATGGGAATAGGGTATAGCAATTTGCTTATAAAGCCAAAGAAAATAACAAAAGGTCGTAAAGATAGTACACCACATAATGAGTATGTGACGTCTTTTTAACAGATCAAATTTTTTCTTTTTCTCGATTATTTTTAGGATAACTTTTTTAGTTGTTCCATCTAACACATAGTCTTCAGGGAAGATTGGACTTTCCAAAGTAGCTCCCTCCTTTAAATAGCACAATTTTAAAGTATCTGTTCTTCACATAGACCTCATGTGTAAGCAACATAACTTATCAATCGCTTTATAAATATATATGTAGTTAGTGGACAAGTTAGAATTAATTAATTATTGTTCAAGTACAATTTTTAACGTTTGTCCTAACTGAACTTGGTCATTTGTCATATTATTAGCGGATTTTATTTTTTCGATTCCATCCCCATTAGGGAAATATTTTAAAGCGATTCGATATAAATTTTCTCCTTTTTCGACAGTATGATATACTATCTTCTCATTTGCATTTGCTTGCTCCATGACCTCTTCCGTTTCTTCATTTTTTGGCGGATTCTCACTTGTTTGTTCCGATTCAGTCGTTTCCTTTGTTGCTTTATCCTCTTCTTCTACCGTTTTTTCTTTTGAATTATCTGTAGGTACATCTTCCTCTTCTTCTGTTTCGGTTGTATTACTATCTATCACTAATTCTTCTTGTTCTCCTTCTTCCGTTTTGTCCTGATTTGATTTATTATTGGATGGATTTTCTTTTTGTATATTTACATTTTCAAATAAACCAGGAGTATTTTCTGTTGATAAAAGATTAGAAAAATCTTTTCCATTTAATAAACTATTTATTAATAATAAGACAACTGGCAAGAGCACAAATATAAATGCTAATAAACTAATTATTGGAACTTTAAATTTTTTCTTTTTATTTTTATGAACAGCGCTTCTTGAAGGCAATGAAGATTCTTCCGCTCGTTCCTCGGATTTTTCCTCTTCCTTTGTCACCTTTTTTAAACGTTGTTTCTGTAATTCAGCTTGAACCCTATATGGATCTTCTTTTTTCATTTACATCCCATCCTAACAATTCCCCAATAAGTGAGCTTTTCCTCCACCGAACATTCACTTTGATACGCAAATTTCCTTTTGATACAAATTAAACCGAATAATACAACCGAGCAGGAAATCAATAAGAAAATGCATAATCACTGTAACCCAAAGATTTCCTGTCACTTCATATAAGACTCCAATAACAATACTTACTAATACAACATTAGCAAATAAAAAAGGATTGAATAAATACCGATAATGCATAATAGCAAAAAGAAGACAACTTAGAACTAGCCCTAAATTAGACTGGATGACACCACGAAAAAGTAATTCTTCACTAAATGCTACTATTAATGCTATGAACGCAATATGAAAAGGATGTCTATCTTGAAAAATTCGTTTGTTCACACCACTATCATCATGATAATGAGTAGTAAACCGATTCATCAACCAAATATCCAATATTACAACCACAAGTGCCGCAATGATTCCAATTATAAAATCTGTCCATTCATACTTAAATAACTCGGTAATTGGAGGATTCCATCTAAATATAATCATATGTAGAAAGAAAGCTATAATTAATAGGATAACTTGGGTCATATATACATTTTTCAATAGATCACGATCTGTCAATTGGTTAATTAACTCCATATATTTTGCTTTATTCATTTTCATACCCTACTTTTTTATATTTAAAATAAAAGCTAACTGCTCTTTCCAATCAACTTGTGGCATATCCTGTCTATTGTTCTTACTTTGAAAGAAATCAGATAACTCCAATCCACATCTGTCACAGCATTTTTCTTTTCTTTTGCTTTTGTACTTTTCTCCGAAATATTCCATAATATACTTTCTTCTACATGTTTCAGAATGTAACCAAGCTATCAGTTCTTGTATTTTCTGTTTTTTTACTTTCACTCTTTCTTCACGGAACTTACAATATAATTCTAGAGAATGCCACAATTCTTCCATTGATTTATTTTTTGGCTCAATATATGATTCCAAAACTCGCCACTGTATTTCAGAAAAAAGCATTTGTAACTGATAACTTTCATTTTTCATCCAATCATCAAATGTTCGGTATTTCCTTAAAAGTGCTTTCCATTTATTAATCTGAAGCTCATCTGGCAACTCCGATTCAATTAACTGATAAGCAATCCATTCATCGCCTGGTGTATAAAGAACCATCGACACACTCTGGTTCCCATCCCTTCCTGCTCTTCCAATTTCCTGAAGATAAGATTCTAATTGTGTAGGCATATGAAAGTGGATAATAAAGCGGATGTCTTCCTTATTAATCCCCATTCCAAATGCACTTGTAGCACAAATAACGTCTAGCTGACCAGCTTGAAATTGTTGTTGCACGAGGATTCGGTCTTCCTGGGACATTCCTCCATGATAGGCCATTATTCGTTTCGAAGCTCTTTCTTTTAAGAAAGCAACAGTCTGTTCAGCCAACTTTTTACTAGAGAAATAGACGATTCCCTGCCCATCAAGCGCTTGAATATTTGCAAGAAGCTTCTCCATTTTTTCTTGGGTATGTGCTAATTCTTCAATATTAATAGCAATATTAGGTCGATCAACAGAATAAATAATCTCCTCAACATTTTCTAGATTTAACGACCTCTTAATATCCTTGCGAATTTCTTCTGTAGCTGTCGCTGTCAAAGCTAATGTCAAAGGATTATTCAATTTTTGTCGAATTTTCCCTAATTTTTGATAATCTGGTCGAAAATCATATCCCCATTGTGAAATACAATGTGCTTCATCAATTACAAATAAGCAAATCTTCATTCGTTGAAAAATTTCAAGGATATGAGTCATAGAAATCATTTCTGGGGAAATAAAAATATACTTGTATTGGTTAATTCGTTTAAGTACCCGTTTCTTTTCTCCTGGTGTTAGAAAGGAATTTAAAGCAACTACTCTTTTTTCCCCTTTCATCTTCATTTGTTCTACTTGATCCTGCATTAAAGATAAAAGTGGAGATATTATGATGACGGTACCTTCGAGAAGGATTCCGGCAAACTGATAACATAACGACTTTCCTGTTCCAGTTGGCAGCATCGCCAGCGTATCTCTATGATTAAGAACCGACGCAATCGTTTCTTTCTGTCCTCCACGAAATTGGGTTAATTGAAAGTACTCTTTTAGTTTGTCTTCTAATTTCATCATGAATCACCATACCTTGCCATCACCACACGTATCTCAAAATAAGAGACATCTGGTAATTGTTGCTTTATTACCTTTAATGATTTAGACGATGATTGCTCGATGCTATCTTTAATTCTCGTCATTTTTTCCTCGCTCACCAGACTATGAACTGGAAATGTAGGAACATTTAATAATACTTCAATAATATGGTCTTCAATTGTACTTTGTTTTAAATTTCTTAAATGAACAATTTCCTCTATATTATGGCCTTTTTGAATAAGATCATATGTTTTTGCTGTTGAAGCCGTTAACGTATAATTTTTTTTATTATCTTCAATCATATAACATAATAAGGAATAGTCCTCCTTATTAGAAAGGATTCTTTCTATCATAAAATGAAGAATAGCAAGAAAAGATAACTGATATAAGGAGGGATCCATTTTCATTTCTAATGCAGCTTGATCTGACGTAAGACCTATTTTTTTTAAACCTGTTAATCTGTTAATCAGGATTGCTGGATTTATTTCAATCTCCTCAAGACATTTTACTAAATCTTTATAAAGGTACTTATTAATGTTACTTCTATCTATAGCTATTGAATGGAGAGTCTCTTTCAGCCATAATTGGGTCACAGGATTTCTTTGTACTGGTATATATCGAATACTGTTTCCAGACAAATGGGAAGCAACTTGTATAAATAAAGACAATCTCTGCCAAAAAGGCTCTGTAATGGCATGAAATTTCCAACCATTTAAATAATTTGGAAGTGGATTATCCTTTAACAAATTCTCCAACTCTCCCTTTCTAGTATCATTAATAAAATAATGATTATCTAAAGACTGTACAAGCCATTTTTCCTTATATAATGTTTGAATAACTTCCTCTAATTGCTCTCTTGATAACATAGGAAAGGACTGATATAAGGAGGTTAACTGAAAGATATGAATATCTTGGATTGTTTGGGATGATTTTTTGCCATTTAATATATGAAGGATGGAGTATATGGTCCTTTCTCCATTCATTTTATATAAACAGTTAAGAATAATTATTTTCAAAAAGGACATACATTCATCTTCCTCTATATTCGACAAATTTTGTTGAAATTTGTTTGTAATATTTCTTTTATTTTAACATGAATTCAATTATTAAGTGAACTTTGATCTCCCAACATCTAATATTTTTAGTGAAGCGAGCATTAATCTTTCTAAAAACTGCTTGAATTTTTGACTATTTTAAGAAAAGTTATTCTGACTTTCTACTTTTTCTGTCTCTTTTTTATTGAAAAGTTAAAGATTCAGTCTTACAATAAGATAATAGTAAGGAGTATGCTAGTCATGTATATACTCCGTATGAATAACACTGGAGGTTTTTTTACTCATGGCAAAATATACAATTGTTGATAAAGACACATGTATTGCATGTGGAGCTTGCGGAGCTGCGGCGCCTGATATTTATGATTACGATGACGAAGGTATTGCATTCGTTATGTTAGATGATAATGAAGGAACAGTTGAAGTCCCTGAGGTATTACTTGATGATATGTTAGATGCTTTTGAAGGTTGTCCGACTGATTCTATCAAAGTTGCGGATGAATCTTTTGATGGAGATCCACTAAAATTCGAATAGTTTTCTTTATCATAAACAAAGCAGAAAGGAATTATGTATCCTTTCTGCTTTTTATTTATTAAGCCGTATAAAGTGTAAGAGATGATACTCCCTATAGGATTAGCGAAAAAAAGGTGACCTACTAGGCGAAAAGAGGGCACTGAAAAACTGCAATTTAACCATAATTGTTGGTGGCCGACTTTTAAATTTGGGTATTTCATTCTTTTTCAAATAAATCACCCCATATTTAATTGGGAGAAACTATACTTTTCGTGCAGCCCCACGGAAAGCGCAGTGTATTCAAACTGCGAGTAATAGCAACAGACTGTTTTGAAACCTTCTTGATAAAACTTAAAACACGAATGGTTATACGTATATTACCGCATAACCATTCGTGTTTATCGCTAGCTGACATGCTTTTTTCCCTGTCCCTTAAGATTAAACATTTCGTGATGGAATTTGTTTATTAATCCATACACCCATTTTTGAAAATACTAACGTAAATATTATTGAAATAATTATCCCTTTTAATAAATTGAATGGAATAATTGCGGAAATAATTGTTTGTCTTAATATAGTAGTATCATTCGGAATTTTCATTAACGCATTATAGAAAGGTAGCATGATAAAGTAATTAAATAGACTTAATAAAGCAGTCATGATTAAAATACTTAATGTTAAACCGATAGCCATCCCTTTTTTTGACTTAATTTTATTATAAATAAAATAGGTTGGCAGTATAAATGAGATTCCAGCGATAAAATTAGCAAAATGACCAACTGGAATTCCTGTTTCACTTCCTGTTATTAAATAATCCAATATATTTTTTATCAATTCAACTAATATTCCTGCTACAGGTCCTAAAATAAGTGCTGCAACTAAAGCTGGAATATCACTAAAGTCAACTTTTAAGTAGCTTGGAAATGGTGGAATTGGAAATTTAAGCATCATTAACACATAAGCTAAACTACTCATCATCCCAATCAAAACATACTTTCTTACATTCATTTTTTTCTTCATTTTCTTCTCTCCTTCTTTTTAGGATCCATCTACCTAAGAAGAAAGATTCAGCAATTTATTAAGAATACTGCAAATAAAAACCCTCAAGCTAAAGATATACTTGAGGGAGTAGTTTAAAGGTTGCATTCTTAATAAACGTTCTAAAAAGCTATTTTGAACGATTGCAGAACCTCCATCTTCTCCCATCCAGACTTTACTGTCGGTTTTGGAATTTCACCAAATCAACCTACCGAAGTAGGGTCACGGACTTTGAGTGCAAGACTCATCACCGTCGGTCGGGAATTTCACCCTGCCCCGAAGATAGACCAATATTAATTTGTTGTTTTACAATTGTTATTATACATGAAACAAACAATATTTGTGAAGAAGTTTGCTTAGAACTTCATTTATTGTTCACAATTTCACATATAAAAGACTTATTTTCACTCAAAAAGAGTTCACAAAATACTATTATTCTTTAACTTCGGGATAGTATCTTGTGAACGCTTTTTGCCGTTAGCCTTTTTTAATAAAAGGATTCGGTTGATTCCTCTCATGAAAGAAACTAACTCACTTTACCTATTCCTATACATTCTAAGTAAATTCCTCATTTTTATCTTCTATAAGATACTCACTGCTTTTTAGATATATACTTGCCTTCTTATATGGTATCGTTGTATATTCTGAGTCATCTTCTTTCTCCAATTCCAGCTCCATTTTCTGCATGCTTCTCTTTATATACTCTTCTTCCAACTTTTTTTCTTCCTCTAGAAGCAAATTTTTTTTAGGAGAGTGAATGGGTTCTGTTACTACATCCTCTACCTCTTCTTGCACAGCTATTTTTACAGTCTGACCTACTTGTACATTTCCTAATACTAAAATTGGATTTATTGCATTTTCTTTTGTAATGGTCCACTCTTTATTATGTATTTCAAAATGTAAATGTACACCAGAGGAATATCCTGTATTCCCCATTTCACCAATCAATTCCCCTTTTTTTACCAATTGTTTTTCCTTTACAAGCAGTTTATTTAGATGAGCATAGACCGTTTCTAAGTCATTTTCATGTTTAACAAAAATAACATTGCCATAGGATTGAGAATAATAGGATTTTGTTACGACCCCTTCATCTACCACATACACTTTGTCTCCAAGATCTCCTGCAATATCTATTCCTTTATGTGTCCCATTTCTTGTATTAAAGGTATCCGTTATTATTCCTTCACTTGGCCAAGTCCATGCTTTTGTGCGGTCAGCGAGGGAAAATGCTTTTGCTTGTGAATGCTTGCCCCCTAAAAACAGTAAACTTATAAATAATAGCATAATAGCGGCTATAAGTATTCGCCGAATATAGTCTCCCATTAGTATCCTCCTTTTCCTTTCGTATCAAAAGACAGTCTTGTATGGAAAATTTGCATGAAGAGGTCCATTTAAAATTCACCTATTGCAATTGACATTTACATAGATTCCTACTCTTCATATACAGATATACAATAAAATCAATTTTTTTACTAAACATGCATTGTATCTGTTTGCTCCTATTAAAATGTATTAGCAATTCTTTCTTTTAACTAACAGTCCCTACTGTTTCTACTCTTTCAACTTATGAGTACATGTTAATTGTTAGAACTATAGAATAGGCAGCTGTAAAATCTTTCCCTTCTGTCACTTATAGTTGTTTAAAAAGGCAACAAAAATTATTTTATTCATTTATTCTTTTTTTATCCTATTTTGTTCCAAGCTTTGATAAAAGGATGAATATATTTTCTCAAAATAGCTTCCTTTATTAATTTCATGGGGAAGCACTATTTTATTTAATTAGAACATAAAAAGAGGCTGGGACATAAGCATTTCAATCAAAAACAAACACGAACTATAATGTAATTAAATTACATTATAGTTCGTGTTTGTTTTTTTAGAAAAAGATTTAAAAACGAAGTGTAATGGAGCGGAGGACGCTCGACTCCTGCGGGAAAAAGAGGAAAGGCTGAGACCCCGCAGCGAATGCGAGGAGGCTCAGCTTCCTCCCCGGCGCATCGTGCGTCTGTAGCGCAATGGAACGACTTAGTTTTTACACTTAACTATATTTAAAAACATAGATAACCCTCATGAGAAAGTAGCTTTATTTAAGAGCTAAATTAAAGATTGTTCGTCTTTAAAGATTAATTATTTAGTTTTGTCCCAGCCTCTTTCCCTTTATTCTTTTATATCCACTCTATTTGCAGCAACTGGAACAGCTAATTCTTTCGTTAATTGAAATTCACCAACTGCTTCAACTTTCGTATTCTCAAACTTAACTGTTGAGTATTTAAAGTCCTTTGCAGTTAAAAGGATAGATTCGATTGCATATAACGTCTTCTGATCCTCTTCCATTTTACTTTCATTTGACAAATGGACAATTAACTGCCTTTTCCCTTCGTCCTTTGAAACCTTATCAATATCAATTGTATCAGGGATTGATGCTGTTAATCCATGTGTTTCCATATCATCTTCCATTGCATCAAAAGCATTTTCAATTGTATCATAAGGTTTTTCCCAAGGTACATATAATGGTTTCTCTGTTGATTCATCTTGCAAAAGGAAGTAAGCACGTTTTTCCAGCGGACTATATTCAATAGTCGTTTCTTTTCGATTACCGAGCTCAACTCCTAGTTTTCCGTCTGTATAAAACATCATTTTCTTTGCACCAATTGTCTGCAATTGCTGCTGAATTAGTGTATTAAAAAAGTCCTCAGAATGTGAACCAATGTTCGTCAATTTTTGTTTCGTGTCTACTTCGATGGTATTATTACTTAAATGATAAGTAAACAGCTCTGGACTAATTGGAAAATAGTCACTTAACTGTTTATTAACACCAATCATTTTATCTATATTTTGAACATATAAATCAAACCTAGATAAATGATTCGGATTTTCAACTAAAATGCTAACAGGAACAATCACTTGGATATTTTGATCAGGAATTGGATAGGTTATTACCTCAGAATCACCTACGTCTTCATGATATATAGCAACTTTTGTAAGAGCCGGTGAGGCCATTTTCGTTTGCCGATCCGTAATTTCAGAATTTTGTATTTCATTTTCTTCTACCTTTTCGGACACACTATTTTTCATTAAAGCAGAATTATCAGCAACTTTACTTTCGCTCTCCAATGATTCATTGCTGTCCAAAAAACTTTGACTAATAATAAATAGAATCATCATTGTGCATACTGTCGCCAATATTGGCATGAATACTCTTGTTTTGTGAACAGATTTCTTTCTCATTTGGATAGTATGATAAATAAATTCCGGGCTCCGTTCATCTTTAATAGATGGCAATTGCTTAAGGGTTTGCTTGATTTTTTCATCATTCCACTTTTGTTTCGGCATAAGAATCCTCCTTCCCCCCGTTTTCCTCTAAAAAGGTCCGTAGTGCCTTTAATGCTCTGTGCTGTGTTGTTTTCACTTTACTTTCTGTCCATCCAAGTGTTTTCGCTGTCTCTGATATGGAAAGTTCTTGAATATATCGAAACACAATAACCATTTTCTGGTCTACTGTACAATATTGTAACGCATTGTAAACACTCTTCATTTCTTCCGATTGCATGGTAATTTCTTCTGGAAGAAATCCATCTGCTTTTATTTGCTGTTTGGACCAGTCAAACTTATCAATAATACGCTCTTTCCAATTCTTTTGTTTACGAAAATGGTCGATGGCAACATTTCTAGCAATACTAAATAACCAGGTTTTCTCCGTACTCTTACCCTCAAAGCGATGATAGGAATTTAGAACACGAATATAAACTTCTTGTACTAAATCTTCTGCCGTCTCCTTGTGATTTACCATATAAAATAAAAATTGAAAAACGTCATGATGATACTTAGTATAGATTTCATCAAAAACGGAGTTCATCTTTTCCCCTCCCCCGTTCAATATATTAGTCGTAATTTAGTGTCATTAGTTTCAGTATTTTATAATTAATTCTAGTTTCTTTTACTTATTCCTTATAATGTGCAACTATCATCAGTACTTTTTCTTCATCCCATACTGATAGTTGAAACATTTTGAGCACTCACATACAGTTGATCTCCCGCCTATTTTTCATGAAATTACTTAGCAAGCGTTCCGTCTTACAGAAGTTTAATAGTGGAATAAATATAATAAAAGGGGGTCAAGAAAAGTTTACCCTTACAAGTTATACTTGCATGTAGTAACATTCCTACATACAAAATGGAAAAATAGCTTGTAGGGTCAAAATCCTTCCATGACACCCCCATATGTTCTATTATGTTAAATTGTTTCTCATGAATCAAGAAGAATCGGCACTTTCTCTAATTTTCTTCTTTATTTCGAGGTAAAAAGATAAAAAATGTCGTCCCTCGACCATATTTACTGTAAACAGAAATATCGCCACCATGGGCGTCAATGATATTTTTTACAATAGCTAATCCTAGGCCAGTCCCTGCATTCCCTCTTGTTCTTGCTTTATCTGCTTTATAAAAACGTTCAAAAACATATGGCAAATCTTCCTCAGGAATACCTGCCCCTGTATCCTCCACTTCTATATATACTCCGTAATCATCAGAACGAGCACGTAAAGAAACAGTACCCTCACTCGGCGTATGTCGTAAACTATTATCCATTATATTGGTTAAAACTTGCTCGATACGATCTGGATCCAGCTCATATTCACCAATATCTTCTGAAATAAAAACAGTAAAAACTATTTCCTTCTCTTTCGCAATTGTTTTAAACTTTCTTGCAACGCGGTTTATAAAGCTATTTAAATCAACTTGTTCTTTTCTTAGTTCTAAGTAGCCAGTTTCCATTCGGGCTAAATCTAGAAATTCATTTACTAAGCGCCCCATTCTTAATGACTCATCGTAGATTATCCGTGCCATTTCTCTCTTTTCTTCCTCTGATTCAGCAATATTATCTACAATTGCTTCACTATATCCTTGTAACATACTTATCGGAGTTCTAAGTTCATGAGAAATATTCGCAATAAAATCAATCCGCAACTTATCTAATTTCCGTTCCTCTGTCATATCGCGAATAACCACAATTGCTCCCCTAATATCCTTTTTATTATAAAGGGGACTAACAATCATAACCCAGTTTCTGCCTTGTAAAGTGATTTCATCTATTTGTTCGTTACCAGTATGGACGGCAAGCTGAAATAATTTCTTCAGTTCATTAGGAATTTGCGCATGCATATCACTTAATTCGCCTTTTTCATAATACCAGTGTTGCAAGAATTTTTCTGCTGGTGGATTGGTAAGGAGCAAGCTCCCATTTCGATTAAGTGTTAGTACCCCATCTGCCATTCCACTTAAAATATTATCCAACTGTTCTTTTTCTTGGCTTAAGGCGTTCATATTAAAATGTAATCTTCTTGCCATTTCATTGAACGCAATCGAAAGTTCACCGATTTCATCTTGCGCCATTATAGGTACCTTTGTCGAAAAATTCCCTTGAGATACTTCAAAGGCAGCTTCTCTCATCTTTCTTAAAGGCGCAGTAATTCTTGTTAATAAGAAAAACGCAAATATCGTCGTTAAAATAATGGCAATAACAGCAGCTAATACGATAAATTTAGCTGTTGACTGCTTAGATTCATTCATCGATTGTAAAGACTGATAAATAAAAACAGCCCCATCATTCCCATTAACATGTAGGGGAGAACCTACGATTGCTACCTGCTCAGGTGTATCATCCTTATTCTTCCATCTTGTCATCACAACGGTTGGCTCATTACTTGATGCCACGTTTTTTAATGCTTCATTTTCTTCAATGTAAGAAACGGAGAGTTCCTGTAGACGACTCTCTGGATAATAATAAATTTGGTCAGGAGAAGAAATGATGAATGCTCCAGTCGAATGATCTAAAAGTTCCCCTACAATTTCTAATCCAGTCTGATTATTGTGTTCTTTCATTATTTCTGATATTTTAGTTGCTGTATTGGTTAATTCAGTTTCCGTTTGCTCTGTATAATATTGCTCAAAATACTCCAGTAGCATGATTGTAAGAATCGTTAAAACAACGGAAACCAGCAATAAAAAGGTTATCCAAAGCTTAAATACTACGCTTCGCCAAAACTTCATCCATTGTTAACCTCAAACTTATAGCCTACTCCCCAAACAGTAACAATCATGCTAGCTGCCTCTTCCGAAACGCGATTAAGCTTTTCTCTTAATCTTTTAACATGTGTATCGACTGTTCTTAAATCACCAAAAAATTCGTAATGCCATACTTCTTTTAATAGTAATTCTCGATCAAATACCTTATCTGGAGACTTAGCTAGGAAATATAATAGTTCATATTCCTTTGGAGTTAAGCTTACTTCTTTACCGCTAGCTAATACACGATGTGCATCATGATCAATGGTTAATGCTGGAAATATGATGACGTCCTTTGATGAGCTGTCACTTTGTTCAAATGTAGTGGTGGTTGAACGTCTCAAGAGTGCTTTTACTCTTAAAACTACCTCTCTAGGACTAAATGGCTTTACAATATAATCATCTGTACCAACTTCAAATCCTTGAACTCTATTTACTTCTTCCCCTTTAGCAGTAAGCATGATAACAGGAGTAGTTTTTTTCTCTCTTAACTCCTTGCATACCTCCATACCATCTTTTCCAGGCATCATCAGATCGAGTAAGATAACATCATAATCAGTGTTTAATGCCTTAGAAAGAGCGCTCACTCCATCTTCCGCTTCCTCTACAGTAAACTCTTCTCTTTCTAAGTACATTTTTAAAAGACGTCTAATTCTTTCTTCGTCATCTACCACTAGGATTTTAATTTCCTTCTCCATCGTTCATACCTCCTAACAAAATACACGAAACGATATATTGTCCTATTATGTTTCGTATGTTACATGTATAAATAAATGCAATGTATGTTATGGACTATTATTTATACTGCAGTTTTCCAATTAAATAGTAAATTATTTAGATGATTTCTCTTATTTGTCACATTTATTATAGCATTATTATCATGCAGATATTGTTATCATCCCATTGCCATATGTGACACTTTTATGAACTTTTGTTGATTTACCTATTTATAACAGAACAAATGAGAAAGCTTTTTCTGATATTCAGTGAATAAATAGAAGCAGCAGAGGAAAGTCATTGTATTAAATAAACTCTCTCCAGCTGAAATCATATATATAGTATAATTACCCCTTCTTTTTCTGTGCTTCTGCTCTCAATAACTTCACTTCATGTGCAGTAAGTTCCCGAGCATCTCCAGGTTGTAAACCATTTAAATTTAAGAAAGAATATCTTTCTCTTTTTAATTTCATAACAGGTGTTCCAATCGCCTCAAACATTCTTCTTACTTGACGATTTCTTCCCTCATGGATTTTCAACTCAACGATACTTGTTCCTTTTTTCTTATCGACAGACAGGATTTTTGCTCTTGCTGGAGCAGTTTTTCCATCCTCTAGCATAATGCCTCTTTCCAATTGCTTTACTTTTTCCCGCGCTGGTATTCCCTTCACTTTAGCAACATAGACTTTTTCAATTTCACCCTTTGGATGCATCATTAAATTAGCAAATTCTCCATCGTTCGTTAACAAAATAATGCCAGATGTATCATAGTCTAGGCGTCCAATTGGATAAATTCTTGCTTCTATTTCAGTGAAATAATCTGTGACGACTTTTCTCCCTTTATCATCATTAACACTAGAGATTACTCCTCTTGGTTTATATAGTATGAAATAAACAGGTTCTTCTCTTTCTACAGGGATGCCACTTACTTCAATTTTATCGTTAGAACCGACTTTTACGCCTAACTCTTTAACTGTTTTTCCATTAACCCTTACTTTTCCTTCAAGGATTAATTCCTCTGCTTTTCTTCTTGATGCAATTCCTGCATGTGCAATTACTTTTTGTAGTCTTTCCAACTCTATCACCTCATCCAATTTCTCAACAGTAAAAAATGATTGATCGTTTTTATAAAGTATTTCTAAATGTTTATCCTATTTTTATAGTGTCAATTTATTAGAAAATAGACTAATTCAAAACGCTTGATCGTTCTTTTTTTGCCATTCCTATGAATTATGACATAAATTGATGAAATTTCAAAGAAATCTTTGAAATTAGGGGGTGCTACTCATTAAATACTACCAAAATTAAAAACCATTTTTAGAACTCACTTAGAGAGAATCTGGTAAACTAAAAAACAAAAAAAATGCCTTAAGACAAAGTTCCTAAACAAAAACTTCACCTAAGACATTTTGTTGTTATTTTCCAAACATTAAAGTTACCACAACAATAGCAGCGATAAATCCAACAAGATCTGCTAGTAATCCGACTTTTAGGGCGTCGCCCATCTTCTTTATCCCTACAGCACCGAAATAAACGGTTAATACATAGAGGGTTGTATCTGTGCTTCCTTGTATGACAGAAGCAAGCCTTCCAATAAATGAATCAGGTCCATAGGTAGAAATTAAATCGCTTGTCATTCCTAATGCCGCATTTCCTGAAATCGGTCTAATAATGGCAAGTGGTGCTACTTCAGATGGAACCCCGATAAAGTCTAATACCGGCTTGAGAAAGCTCATAAAATACTCTAATGCCCCAGATGCACGAAAAATAGAGATTGAAACGAGCATTCCTACTAAATATGGAATAATGGAGAAAGCAATCTGAATTCCTTCTTTTCCACCTTCTACAAAGCTTTCATAAGTTGGAACTTTTTTAAATGTCCCATACAGTAAAATAAACCCAATGAGGGAAGGAATCATCCACAATGAGATTAAAGAAATTATTTCCATCACTCATCACCCTTTCCGCATTCTCTTATGGTAAAAATAGCGGTCAATCAAAATCCCACCAATACAAGAGAAAATGGTTGCGATAATGGTTGGTCCTACTATATCTGTTGGAGACGCAGAATGATAGTTCATTCTAATTGCAATAACCGTTGTCGGAATTAAAGTTATACATGATGTGTTTAGGGCAAGAAAGGTAATCATACTGTTACTGGCTGTATTCTTGCCACCATTTAATCTTTTCAACTCTTCCATTGCTTTAATTCCTAATGGTGTTGCCGCATTCCCTAATCCAAATATATTTGCAATCATATTCGATAATATATACCCCATTGCAGGGTGATTCTTTGGAACCTCTGGAAATAGCTTTGCTACAATTGGCCTAAATAGGTTTGTAAGTTTTCGGAGCAAGCCTGCCTGCTCCGCTATTTTCATCATTCCAAGCCAGAAAACAAGTACACTAATCAGGCCAATACATATTGTCACTGCTTCTTTTGCCCCAGAAAAAATTGCTTTATTAACCTCATCCATTGTCCCATTAATAGCTGCAAAAACAATGCCAATTATAGCAAGGGCAGCCCAAATATAATTAACCATCCTTGCCAACCCCAGTCATTGCCATAAACATATTCTTGAAATAATCTAAAAAGCTTTTGGTTTCTTTGTTCTTAGCATGTTTAAAATGAATAGGGACACTATCAACAAGCTTATCATCTAAATATATTTTTGCTTCACCAACTATTTCAGGTACATCCTCCTGATTTCTTTGCCAGTCTTCCTTTAGTTTTGTTAGTTTATACTCTACCTTAAATAAATCTTCCTCTTTCTTTGTCACAGGGAATTCAACAGCTGATTTTAAATAAATTTTATTTTTATAGAACTTATCTTTAACTGCTTTTATTTCCCCTTCCTCTAATACCTGTACCATTTTATATTGCTTAAAAGCCGTTTCAAACAGATTGATATGATCGTCCCAGTCATCAGGATCATTTAAAGTGACAGCAATATATGACACTCCATCCTTTTCAGCCGTACTAACTAACGTTCTTTTTGCTCTCTTCGTATAACCAGTTTTTCCTCCAGTTGAATATTCATAAAGACTTGTTAATAGTTTATTTTTATTTTTCCAGACACGATCCCATTTATCATTGGAGCTTTCAGAACGATAGCTTTCTGTTCCAGCAATTTTTTTATATGTATCATTGTTCATTGCATAGCGGGTAAGTAATGCCATATCATATGCTGAAGAATAGTGGTCTTCATGATCATCAAGTCCATGAGGGTTAGCAAAATGCGTGTTTTTCATTCCGATTTCTTCTGCCTTTTGGTTCATTAAATAGACAAATCCATCTAAACTTCCACCAACAGTTTCCGCAATTGCAACTGCAGCATCATTTCCTGAACGAAGCATTAAGCCATATACTAAATCCTCTAATTTAATTTTTTCCCCTTCTTGTAGATAGATAGACGATCCTTCTGTTTTTATGGCCGTACTACTGACAGTCACAGTCTTATCCAATTTTCCAGACTCAATTGCAAGAATGGCTGTCATTATTTTTGTTATACTGGCAATTCTTCTTTGCGTATATGCATCCTTTTCAAAAATAACTCGTCCAGAATCTTGTTCCATTAAAATAGCACTTTGAGCGCTCACGTACATTTGTGCACTGCTTTTTTGTGGAATAGCAAGGAACAGAATGGAGGTAATGATAGTAAAAATAATAATTTTACGTGATTTCATTTAACACAACCTCGTCTCCTTTTATGATTTGTACAAGTTTATGAAAAGAAAGACAGGCATATGACTATAATTCATGCTTTACTAGGAAATAAAAAATATGCAGCCCAGTATACTGCGCTACATACCAAAGATAGCTTTATATTTTTTTACATCTTTTTGCAAATTTACTAGGCTTTCCAGTTAATAAGGTCTCCACTTTAATTCACTTGCTTTTAAAAATCTATTTTCAACATCTTTCCAATTAACGATATTCCACCAATTTTCTACATACTTTCCTCTATTATTTTTATACTGTAAATAGTAAGCGTGTTCCCAAACATCTATTACTAATAATGGAATGGTATCCCATTGTGTTAAAAGCATGTGACGCTCAGATTGAAGAACTTCTAAATGCCTTGCTCTTGGAGACCATACTAAAAGCGCCCAGCCAACACCCTCTACCGCTTTCGCTGCTTCTGTAAAGTGCAGCTTAAATGCTTTGTAACTACCGAAATAATCCTTTATCTCTTCCAATAACGCCCCTTTTGGCTCCCCACCGCCATTGGGACTCATATTATTCCAAAAAATCGTATGGAGATAATGTCCTGAACCATGAAAAGCAAGCTCTCTAGACCAATGTTTCACAAGTGTAAAATCATTATCCTTTCTTGCTTCTTTCAACTTTTCCTCTGCCTTGTTTAGCCCATCCACATAGGATTGATGATGTTTCTGATGATGCAACTCCATTATTTCTTTTGAAATATAAGGCTCTAGTGCATCATAAGCATATGGTAGTCTTGGCAATTGATGTTTCCCAACGGCTATGTTTGGCTCCTTCATAAATATTGTTCCAAGCTGTTGTCTTTGTGCAAAATAGCTTTCCATCTGATCATGGAGCTCCTCTGCCTCGTGTTGTATTTTAATTAATTCTTCTGTTTCAATGGGTCTTCTTTGAACCCCTTCCATTAAATGCGAAAACTTATCAAGCCTTTTCCATATACTTTCTTCCTTTTGTACTTCTTCTGCCTCTAATAAGCTTTTTAATTGCTGGTTCCAAATCAGCACATTTCTTACATATTCATTATAACTACTCATCTATATGTCAACTCCATTCCTTCCAAAATCGTTCTTATAAAAGGTATGACAATAGAGGTGGCATCATGTCTTTAAAATGCAGTCAGCGCATATCTTCTAGGACAGTAATTCTATTGAAAAACATAATACACGCTTCCTGCGGATGATAACCAAAAGCGTCTATTCGAAAAAATAAAAAACCCAAACAATTATACGAAATTTTTGTTAACATCTCGTTAAATTGTTTGGGTTTATATTTGGTCGGAATACTTAAGTCCCATCGTTTTTTAATCTTCTATTTGCTGAAAAGATTCAAAAAACAAATCTGCTTCTTCTTGATTAAACTCTTCTTCTTTTTCTGTTAATGGAGGAAGTTCTCCTAAACTCTTTAACCCAAAATGGTCTAAAAATTCCTTTGTTGTTCCATAAAGAATTGCTCTTCCTGCCCCATCTGCCCTACCAACTTCTTTAATTAGCGCTTTAGCAGCCAGTGTATGAAGTGGTCTTTCTGTTTTAACCCCTCGTATATCCTCAATTTCCGCCCTTGTAATTGGCTGTTTATAGGCAACGATTGCTAACGTTTCTAATGCAGCCTGCGATAAAGTGGAAGCATGGGGAGATTCCACTAACTTCTTTAAATAATCCGAATGCTCCTTCTTTGTGGCGAATTGATAAGTACCAGCTATTTCAATAATGGAAATTCCTCTGGATTTATCTTTACGATAATTTTTAATTAACTCATCTACTAATTGTTCGACCTCTAATTGCTCCAAATCTAGGACATGCATTAATTGCTTGATCGTTAATCCTTCATCCCCGGCAGCAAATAAAAGACTCTCAACGATCGCTTTCCAGTCATTCACTTTCAACCTTTTATTCAACTTCCTTTCCCATTACAAAAATATCTGCGAAGTTTCCTTCTTGTTCCACAAATATTTGTCTTCGCTTTAAAAGTTCTAGTATAGCCAAAAAAGTCACTACAATATGTGATTTTGTCGCAACTGGAAAAAGTTCATCAAAAGACGTTCTCCCTTTTCTATTACGTAAGAAACCAACAATTTCATCCATTCGACTTTCAATCGGTATTTCTTGCCTCGTGATTTTTGTTGCAAGTGGCGCCTGCAACTTTTTTCGTTTAAGCAATTTTTGAAAGGCAGCTAGCATATCATATAAAGAAACATCTAATTCTTGCTTTGCCATTTCCTCGGTCTTTAAGCTGAAATCTGATAAATCACTCGGAGGTTTTGTAAATATAAGCCCTCTTTCTAATTCCATCTCTTTTAAATCGTCGGCTGCCTCTTTAAATTTCCGATATTCTACTAACCTTTCAATTAAGTCTTCTCGTGAATCCTCTTCCGGTTCATAGATCATATCGTCATCCAGTAAATCTTCCTCGTGCTTTGGCAAGAGCATTTTGCTTTTAATTGCTAGAAGCGTTGCTGCCATTACCAAGAATTCACTTGCTACATCTAATTGTAAAACCTGCATAGCATGAACATAATCTAAATATTGTTCGGTAATTTCTGCTACGTTAATATCATAAATATCAATTTCCAATTTATTGATTAAATGAAGAAGCAAATCTAGCGGTCCTTCAAAACTATCAATTTTCACATTATACTGCATCATTCTCACCAAAATCCTAATAGAATACCCTTAACTTAATAATGATAGTATTAGTATAGAGGAAACACAATAGTTATCCAACAGAAAAATCATCCAATTCACTATTTTATAGCTTATCATTACATTTTTTTTCATTTATCGATATAATAACAACCAGAAAGATAGCATTTTCTAAGCTTAGTTATTAATATAATGAAAGTTATGTACAAAGTTGGCTTTTATCTTTAAGCCCAGCTAATAATAAAGGAGACTATTATGTATCCAAAAGAATATCTGCAATTTCTTGTTCATTTTCATGGGGATCAAGATTTTTTTGAGTGTCATGAAATATTAGAAGAATACTGGAAAAAGGTCGATTGTCGGAATAAGGAATCCATTTGGGTAGGATTCATCCTCATGGCCGTCTCTGCCTATCATCATCGAAGGGAAAATTTCAAAGGGGCACATAAAACAATCATGAAAAGCAGGAAGCTTTTAGAAAAACACAAAGAAGGCTTACATGCGTTAGGACTTGATGGGGAAGGCTTACTCTATTTATTAAGGCAACAAGAAAAAAATATCGCGCAAACCCTTTTATTTCGTCCTTATCCGTTACCTATTTCTGATTCCCACCTAGAAAAACAATGTAGAAAGTTGGCACACTCCATGGAAATCAGCTGGAATAACCAAAAAGATATCCCCATAGAAATTATACATCGCCATTTAAAACGTGATAGAAGCCTCGTTATTCAGGAGCGCGAAGAGGCTATTCAGAAGCGTCAAAGAGAATAGGCACTATTTTTAGCCAATTAAAAAGAGACTATTTCAGACAGGAAAAACGTTAGATGTTTTTTCCACAACTGAAACAGTCTCTTCTACTATTTATCTACTTGAACACCATCGCTACACTTAGATAAAAAATTCACAATTAATTCATTTGATTTCATTGTACGATTAGGATAAAGCCCTTTAACAGCCTGTACCATGGATTTCCCAACACCTTGGTGTCTATGAGATGGATTTACAGATATATGATGTATCGTAATAGAAGCTTCGTCTTCAAAAATAACACCGATTAAACCAATAATATCTTCTTCATCTTTCCACAGAAATAATTGCCAGTTTTCATCCGACTCATATTGTTTAATTGTTTGTTGTAATACTTTTAAATCTTTTTCTGTAGGCATAAAAGATAATAATCCCATTGCAATCTTTTCAAATGCCTTTTTATATCGAATAATCATTAATATCCCTCATTATTTTTAAAACATAGTCATTAACAGTTTTCCCATCAAGAATAAGATTCAATCAATCTTTCCTGATCTAAAATCAAAAAAATATTCATCTGCACCGAAGTTGCCACGAATTTATTATCATCTTCTTCCCTCTTTTGCAAGAATTATCTAGGACCGGCCAAAAAAAATTATATATGTTATTGGTTCTATCATACATAAATTAGTGATATTCTTCAATGAAAATCTTATAAGCATTAGGATTCATTACCACATATGCCCAATTACCTAATTTCTTTTAACATTCTTTCTAATTCTTACACCAATAAGCTTCCTTTTTAACAAGTAATGTAAACGTAAATACTTGATGTTAAAACTCTAGTTAATACTATATAAAATATGCACGCATCTACAAAAAAGCTACAAAAAACTTTATTTTTTCAAGCATTATGGAGAATAATAAAGGGAAAGAAAAACAATATGACTATAAATAGGAAACTTATTACTATTTATATACGTCTATTAGATATAGTCACTTGACATTAAGTAACTATATGCTATTTCTAAGAGATGGGCATATAGTCTACTTAAAACTAGTACATCAGAAGGTAATACAGGAGGGAATTAAATGAAAAAAAATAAAATACTACTATTGATACTTGCATTCTTACTAGTGTTACCAATACCAGCTTACGCAGATGTTGCAGTAGGCGATATGATTGTTACACTAGGTGAGAATTTAACAACAGAGCAGAAGCAGCTTTTATTAACCGAAATGAATGCTCCTGAAGATGCCGAAATCATAACAGTTTCCAATCAAGAAGAACATCAATATTTAGGAAATTATATCTCAAAATCGTTAATTGGTACTAGAGCGATTTCCTCTTCTGCGATTACAATTGGGGACAAAGATACTGGTATTCAAGTAACAACGAAAAATATAAACTGGGTTACTGATGAGATGTATATTAATGCATTAATAACTGCAGGTGTAAAAGATGCAAAAATTTATATTACCGCTCCTATTGAGGTTTCAGGTACTGCTGCCTTAACAGGTATTATTAAAGCATATGAGGTGTCAACTGATACCGTAATCCCCGAAGACGTAAAACAGGCAGCAAATGAAGAAATGGTAGAAACAGCTAATTTAGGAGAAGATATTGGACAAGAAGAAGCTACTGCTTTAATGGCAAAAATTAAAGAACAGATAGCGGAGGAAAAACCACAAACGGTTGAAGAGGTACAAACAATCATACAAGATTCTGCGAAAGAATTAAATATCACTTTAACAGATGAGCAATTACAGAGCCTTATTTCTTTCTTTAATAAACTAAAAGAGCTTAACATAGACTGGAATCAAGTAGGAAATCAACTAAGTGAAGCGAAAGATAAACTCACAGGATATTTAGAAAGCGAAGAAGGAAAAAGCTTCTTATCAAAGATTAAAGAAGTATTTGCAAGCATAGTGGATGCAATCAAGTCTTTCTTTTCTTAAGGAGCCACAAAAAATCCGAACAACCATACGAAATTTCTGTATAGTTGTCCGGATTTTTTATTTGCTTTATAAAAGGCTGTTTCGGTATTGTTCCATCACACATCGATAGCCAATGGAGCGACTTCATTTTTCTGCCTGACTATTTTAAAAAACTTAGATAACCAGTATGAGAAAGTAGTTTTAATTAAGCACTATATTTGAGATTGTTCGTCTTTATAGATTGGCTATTTAATTTTTTCCAACCTCTATTTTTTTAAAGAAGCAGCTTCTTTATACGGTAAATCTAATCGTAATAAATCTTCAAATGTTTCTCTTTTTACTACTAATCTTGCTTTCCCGTTTTCCACAAAAACTACTGGAGGTCTTGGAATCCGATTATAATTATTTGCCATGGAATACCCATACGCTCCAGTACAGAATACAGCAAGGACATCTTTGTCATCCGCTTTTGGTAAAGGCAAGTCCCAAATAAGCATATCCCCTGATTCACAGCATTTCCCTGCAATTGAAACTGTTTCATCTGGTGTTTGTAGAGGCTTATTTGCAAGAACCGCTTCATATTTTGCTTGATATAAAGCAGGTCGAATGTTATCACTCATTCCTCCATCAATCGCTAAATAATTTCTGACATTTGGGACTTCTTTTCGTGAACCAATTTGATATAGTGTAGTCCCAGCATCTCCTACAAGAGATCTTCCTGGCTCAATCCATATTTCTGGCATTTTCATATTCAGATAGCTTACTTGTTCTTTAACTTCCTTAATGATTACTTCTACATATTCAGCGGGCTTGATTGGTTGGTCTTCCTCTGTATAGCGAATACCAAAGCCACCACCTAAATTTAAGACCTGTGACTCAAATTCATGCTTCGCTTTCCAATCTGTTAAATGCGCCATTATTTTTTTTGCAGCAAGTACAAAACCTGTTGTATCAAAAATTTGGGAGCCAATATGGCAATGAAGTCCTAAAACTTCTAAAAATGGTGACTCTTTCGCCTTCAACAAAGCGGCCTCTGCTTGTCCATTCTGCAAGTCAAATCCAAACTTTGAATCTTCCTGCCCAGTTAATATATAGTCATGCGTATGTGCTTCAATGCCAGGAGTTACCCTTAAAAGAATAGACACTTTTGTCTTTTTTTCTTCACATAATTGATGAAGCATTTCAAGTTCATAAAAGTTATCAACGACAATACAGCCAATCTTATAATCGATTGCCATCAATAGCTCCTCTTTACTTTTATTATTCCCATGAAAATGTATTCTTTCTACAGGGAAATCAGCAGCAATAGCTGTATATAATTCACCACCAGAAACAACATCCAATGATAAGCCTTCCTCATTTGCTAGCTGAACCATTGCAATCGTAGAAAAAGCCTTACTTGCATAAGCAACTTGCGCTTTCACACCTAATTGGTCAAACGTTTGCTTAAACCCTCTAGCTCTTTCTCTAATTAATTCAACATCATAAATGTAAACTGGTGTTCCAAATTTTTCGACTAATAAAAGCGTATCTACGCCACCTATTTCAAGATGACCAGCATCATTTACTTTTGAAGTTCCGTAATAGTGCATTGATTCCCCTCTATTCTTCCATAAAATATTATAAATGCTCCTAATCACAAACAGACAGTCTAAAGAAAGCACTTGTCTGTTTGTGAAACTTATTTCTATCCCGTCAGGAAGGCCATAACACTCACCATCAAATCACGATTTAAAAAGATTGAAGAGGAATACAGCTCGTAAAAAACGATTCATTTTAACTAACATTTCAAGTTAGATAAAATGCCAATTGATTGAAGTTTCACATTATTATTAGCTCACTTTAATTATCCAAATGTACCATAATTTCAGGCAATTCTCAATAGCTGATCTTCTAATTTTACCAAAGAGAACGGACAGTTATTCACTCTCTAAGGAGCTTTAAATAATCTGCCCGTTCTCGCTCACTACTATTCAAGAATCAAATTGCCTCATTTTTTGCTTACGGCTGCTTAAAACGATCTTGTGGATGTAAATGACTAGGTCTAATTCTGTTACCTGGAACCGTACGGCGTAAAAGAATTTGTGCAAAGGCTTTTGGATAAAAAGGGATAAACGGCCATAAATAAGGAACATTTAATGTTCTTGTCCGGATTAGGAATAAAAGATAGACAGTTATTCCAATAAAAAAACCTGGTGTATGGAATATTGCTACAACTATTAATAAAATTAATCGTACAATTTTGTTCGCTATTCCTAACTCATAACTAGGTGTAGCAAAGTTACCAATTGCCGCAACTGACACATAAAGAATAACCTCTGGAACAAATAAACCTACATCTATTGCGATTTGTCCAATTAGAACTGCGGCAATTAGTCCCATTGCGGTTGACAGTGGTGTTGGCGTATGAATGGCTGCAATCCGCAAAAATTCTAATCCTAGATCTGCAATAAAGATTTGGACGACAATTGGAATATTTGTTGTTTCATTTGGTCCAATAAAAGATAGTCGCTCTGGTAATAAGGATGGCTCTAATACAACTAAAAACCAAAGAGGAAGGAAAAAAATCGAAGCAAAAACACCTAAAAATCTAACCCATCTTATAAAGCTACCAATTAATGGTGCTTGCCTATACTCTTCTGCATGCTGTAAATGATGAAAAAAGGTTGCTGGTGTAATAATGACACTTGGGGATGTATCTACATAGATAACCACATGTCCTTCTAATAAATGAGTCGCCGCTACATCCGCTCTTTCGGTATATCTAACTAGAGGATATGGATTATAGCTTTGCTTTAATAAAAATTCCTCAATTGTTTTATCCGCCATCGTTAATCCATCTGCTTTAATATTTTTCAGCTCTTTTATGACAATGTTAATTAAATCAGGATCTGCTACTCCATCAATATAACCAACAGCAATATCTGTTTTAGAGCGCTCTCCTACTCTCATAATTTCAAAGCGTAATCGCTCATCTCTAATTCTTCTTCTTGTAATGGCTGTATTTACGATAATATTTTCAACAAAACCATCTCGTGAACCACGAACTACCTTTTCTGTGTCTGGTTCTTGTGGCATTCTTCCTGGATAGCTTCTGACATCTACCACTAACCCATGATTATAGCCTTCTACCACAATGGCAATTAATCCTGAAAGTACTTGATCTACTAATTCATCCATTTTTTCAATCGGCTGTACACTTTGATGAACAAGTTGATTTTCCACAATATCAAATATATTTCTAGCTTGTGATTTTCTATCTGTATCATTTAAGAATAATAGCTGTTCTAATAATTCAGCAATTAAGACACTGTCACATAGTCCATTCACATAATATAAATGGACTTGTTTTTGCATTACCTTTATTTTGCGGACTCCTAAATCAAAACTCGTACCAAGTCCGACCCGGTCTTTCATATATTTTTCCACATTATCTAAATCTTCGTATATCTGCACCTTTTTTTCAGTCTTACTGCTCATAAAAACCACTTCTTTCTAATATATATTCAACTGCTTTTCTCGTAATCGGTGCTCCTTTTTCATAAGAATCTTTTTTCCCCATTTTCCCAATGTCGCCAATCCCAACTACAAGTGGTAAGTTTAACTCATCTAAGACATATACAGTATCTCCATTCACTCTTCCCAATTCGATTTCAGGAATTCCATATTTATCGACACCATAGGGAGTCAGTTCTCCATCTTGGTCAATCGCAACATCAATTTTCGTCCATTCTTCTCTTCTCGTCCTGCTTGCCACTGCAATCACTCCCAACACTTCTATATCAGGATGTGTAGCTATGTATTTCAATGCTTTTTCACCAGTACCTTCTCCAACAAACCCACTATCATCAAACATAACTAACACCGGATCCTGTTTGGCTTGCTTAATAAGACTTAAAATTTCCTTGCCGCTATGCTGGCTAGGATTACCAAATGAAGTAGATATACATCTCCCGCCTACTTCCTTTGCTACAATCTCAACGGCTCTTTTGGCATACTCATCTCCATCTGTAATAAGGATTACTTTTCTCCTATTATTCATTCTTTATACTTCCTTTCCGTTTCTAATATTATGGAATAAAATAGATCCAATGAAACAAGGAGCCAAAGATCTTACCAAAAACAAGAGCCATCATTAAAATTAATAATCGATCGTCAATTCCAATTCTTTTAGCTAAAAGGGGAAAAACATCTAAAACCTCTGTTAATGCGGCCGCAATCATTCCCACATATATTCCATCTGCCAATCCTATTAGAATAAGGAGAAAAGCCGGTAAAGAAAAAGTAGGTTCTTGTAAAAATGCGATTGTACCTAAAACAGCTCCTAAAACAGCAGCCCATTCATATGCATAGATTTTACTGAAGGTTTTAGTCAATTGTGTCAGCCTAGGAATAATGCCAAATACAGTTAAAAAAGCAACATATCCAGCACCAACCGTAATTCCCCAGGCTAGCCCTACAAAAATCACAAAAAGAATACTAATGATCATCTACTTTTTTAATACTTTCTTTATTTTCATGCATAATCATATATTGATCTAGGGACTGCTGATAGTTAAACACTTCTACTTCTAACGGGCTCGGCTCTTCATTTAGGCGCTTTTTAAAAACATGATTAAAAAATATTACCATTCCAAGTCCTAATCCGATTGAATAAGGTATTTGAAAAATTAATGGTTTTTCTATTTCCTTACCGGTAATCATCATATAAATGCGCTGATGAACCGTCTGCATACTTACATCTTCATGGAAATTCATAATCGTCAATCCAGACCCAATAAACAGCAACAACCACACTAGTATAAAAAACGGAAGGGCTACTTTTTTCTTTTCAAAAACTACCTCTATAATTGTTTGCGCAGGGCCAATCAATTGAATTTCCAGGTCTTTATATCGCTTTTTTATCTCACGGATAAGTCGTGTACTGTCTATGATAATAATATTCTTATCCTGTTCTGTTATATGGTAAAGACATACATTTTTTAGTGACGACAGCAGTTCATCTGTGGCAATGATTTGCGCAAGATCCTGTAGGAATATCCGTTCATCTGACTTTTTTTGAATACGATGCCTCATCCGAATATATATCGTCTCTGCCATAAGTTCCACGTCCTAACACACATTGTTTTCCTATTAAATGTAGTATTCGATAATCTTTTATAAAATATGATGGACTTCTAAGTGGTAATTTTTTCTTCAACCATATAATACTCCTACTCTCGATCCATTCCTCTCAATATATTGCTGTTCATTTCTTACGTAAAGCCAAATAAAAAAGTCGACAATCCTCCTATATGGAGATTTGCCGACTTTCCCATTTATAAATCCATCTGATCTTTCATTTGCAGTAAAATCTTTTTTTCTAGCCTAGAAACCTGCACTTGAGAAATACCTAGCCTTGTTGCTACTTCTGACTGTGTTTGATCTTTATAATATCTTAGATAAACAATCAGACGTTCTCTTTCATCTAATTCACGGATTGCTTCCTGCAAAGCAATCTTATCAAACCATTTGCCTTCATTGCCATCATCGATTTGATCCAATAAAGTAATAGGATCCCCATCATTTTCATAAACTGTTTCATGAATGGAGGATGGCGTTCTTGCTGCTTCTTGCGCGAGAACGATATCTTCTGGAGGTATATCTAAAAACTCAGAAAGTTCCCCAACTGTTGGTGTTCTGCCGTATTGCTTCGATAATTCGTCCTTCGCCTTACGAATTTTATTGCTTAATTCTTTTAACGATCTGCTTACCTTTACTGTTCCGTCATCACGGATAAATCGTTGAATTTCTCCAATAATCATTGGAACAGCATAGGTTGAAAATTTAACATCATAGCTTAAATCAAATTTATCCACTGATTTTAATAGACCGATACATCCAATTTGAAATAAATCATCTGGATCATAGCCTCTATTTAAAAACCTTTGCACGACTGACCAAACAAGACGCATATTTTTCTGAACGATTGTATCTCTTGCTGACTGATCTCCATCTTGGCTTCGTTTTATTAAGTCTTTGACTTCATGGTCTTTTAGATACGTTTCCTTCTTATCTTTCTTTACCTCCACATCCATAGACGATTCTCCTTAATTGCTTAGCATTTTGCTATTCATTAAATGCTTACGCAGACGAATCTCTGTTCCGCTATCTGGACTTGATTGAATTTCGATATCATCCATAAAGTTTTCCATGATGGTGAATCCCATACCAGATCGTTCAAGCTCTGGCTTTGTCGTAAATAATGGCTGTCTTGCTTCCTCTACATCGAAAATTCCTTTCCCTTCATCCCTGATCGTTAAATCAATGTATGAATCTTCTAATATAACCGAAATATAAACAATTCCACTTGGATCATTTTCATATCCGTGAATAATGCAGTTTGTCACTGCTTCTGATACAACTGTTTTAATTTCTGTTAATTCATCCATTGTAGGATCAAGCTGGGCTATAAAAGCTGCTACCGTCACACGTGCAAACGATTCATTCTGGCTCAGAGCACTAAATTGAATATGCATTTCATTTCTCATTTTAAGCTACCCCCAATCGTTGTAGGGCAAATTCTTCATTTGTTTCTAGCTTCATAATTTTAAACATACCTGACATATCAAATAAGCGCTGTACACTAGGGGAAATAGCACAAATTACCATTTCTCCTCCAAGCTGCTTTATTTGCTTGTATCTGCCCAAGATAACACCTAAGCCAGAACTGTCCATGAATGTTAAGTTTTCAAGATTTAACACAATGTGACGAATATTATAGCTCTCTATGGCAGAAGTTGCTTTTGTACGCAATTCTTCCGCATAGTGATGATCCAATTCCCCAGATAGACGTATACAAAGTACATTGTTCTTTACTTCCAACTCAATATTAAGACTCACAAGAATAGCCTCCTTATTTGGTTTAAAGAAACTATTCTAGATTTATATAGCTTTTCCTTCTCCACAGACAAAACTAGTGTTCATTCGCTAAAAAAAGAAGGAATACAAATTATTTCGACAAGATGGAAAAAAGATTATTCTGTTTTTGTAAACATACCTGCTGATCGTTTAAATAACGTCCACCATTTTGCTTGTTTTACTTCTTTTTGAGCAACCAATGGACTTGTAACTAATGTTTTGCCATCTTGCTTATACGTAATTTCTCCAATTTCTTGTCCTTTTTGAATGGGAGCTTTTAAGTTTTTATTCATGGTAATTACTTTTTCTAACTTATCTATTTGCTCCCCTTTTTTCGTTAGGATGGAAATAGGTTCACTAGTTACCGCCGTTACTTCTTTTTCTGAACCTTTGCTTACCTTTACTTTACCAATTGCCTCTTCTCGTTTATGCAATGGATGTGTTTCATATTGACTAAATGCGTAATCAAGCATTTTGGTTACTTGAGCATTTCTTTCTTTAGATGTTGGCGCACCGAAAACAACTGCAATTACTCGCATTCCATTTTTCATAGCAGTTGCTGTTAAACAGTATTTAGCTTCAGCTGTAAATCCAGTTTTCAATCCGTCTACTCCTGGGTAAAACTTCACAAGACGATTCGTATTAACAAGCCAAAACTTTTTATCTGTATCTTCCCTTAAATAATCTTCATAGGTACCGGTGAATTTAGTAATATCTTCATATTTCAATAGTTCTTTAGCCATAAGCGCCATATCTTTTGCAGAACTGTAATGATCTGCTACCGGCAACCCTGTCACATTTTGAAACTGAGTACTTTCTAAGCCTAATTCTTTTGCTTTTTTATTCATTAAATGAACAAATTCCTCTTCAGAGCCTGCTAGTCTTTCTGCAACAGCTACTGCTGCATCATTTCCTGAACCAATAGCAATTCCTTTTAGCATTTCCTCTGTTGTCATTTCTTCTCCTGGTTCTAAGAAAATTTGCGAGCCTCCCATAGATGCCGCATGCTCACTTGTACGAATTTTCTCGTCTAGCTTTAATTTACCTTGATCAATCGCTTCCATAATAAGAAGCATTGTCATTATTTTCGTCATACTTGCTGGGGGAAGCTTTTCCTCGCTGTTTTTTTCATACATGATTGTTCCTGTATCACGATCAATTAAGATGGCTGATTTTACATTATCAACTAGCTCTTGCTTTTTCTCAGCTGCTAATGTGCTTGGTGCCAAAATTGATGTCATAAAGCAGGTAATGATTAACATTGATATGATGCGTTTCATCTATTGACCCTCCATTCTATATAGCCTCCATTTTTTCCAAAAAAGACAAGTTTATACAGCCAACCAGGAATATTCATAAAATAATTAGAATAGCCCTAAATGAAGATAGAAAGAGTAGTGCATATTATAGGAAAAGTTAGGCTAGTTTGTTGATCTAGGTTATAATTAATGGAGATTAAAGGAGGAAAACAATTGATTCATTTAAAAACACCAGAGCAAATTGCAAAAATGAAAAGAGCAGGAGAAATTCTTGCAGATTGTCATAAAGAAATAAAAAAATTAATCAAACCAGGCATTACGACCGAAGAAATTGATGTGTTTGCCGAAAACTTTATTTTACAAAGAGGGGCCACGCCTGAACAAAAAGGGTATCATGGTTATCCTTTTGCAACATGTGCATCCATAAATGATGTGATCTGTCACGGTTTCCCTTCCAAAACAATCTTAAAAGACGGAGATATTGTTACGATAGATATGGTAGTAAACTTAGATGGATGGCTTGCTGATTCTGCCTGGTCTTATCCCGTAGGAAATGTCTCAGAAGATGCAAAAAACTTATTAAAAACAACAGAAGAAGCCTTATACATAGGAATAGAACAAGCGGTGATTGGAAACCGAGTGGGAGATATCTCTCATGCTATTCAAACGTTCGCAGAAGCTAAAGGGTATGGCGTAGTTCGAGATTTTGTCGGGCATGCAATTGGAAAAGAAATGCATGAACTACCTCAAATTCCCCACTATGGTCCTCCAAAAGTAGGGACACCTCTTAAAGAGGGAATGGTTATTACAATTGAACCGATGTTAAATATCGGCATGTATCATGCCAAGGTTGATTTAGACGGATGGACAGCACGAACAGTTGATGGAAGTCTATCAGCACAATATGAACATACTATAGCTATTACAGCTAATGGACCGGTTATTTTAACAAAACAATAAACATACTCCCAATGGCTTCCTTTTCGCCATTGGGTTTCTTTTTTATTTTTTTATAAAAAAATGAACTTTTTATACGGAAAAATACTCCTATATATGAGAGGTGAACACATGAATGAGAAAAAACTCGTACAAAAGGCAAAAAAGCATAATAAAAAAGCTTTACTTCAGTTAGTAATGCAACAAAAGGATGATTATTATCGTTTAGCCTATTCATATATGAAGAATCCACATGATGCAATGGATATAATGGAAGAAATGATTATCATCTTGTATGAGAAAATTGAGCAGCTAGATAAAATCGAATCCTTCTATAGCTGGAGCAAGACCATTTTAGTAAACCTTTGTAAAACAAAATTAAAAAAACAGCATAAAGAGTTACTTGTCGATGATATTGAGCTCCACTCTAGTACAACTCAAACAACAGACCCCTATAAATATAAAGCAGAGACGATGGATATAGAACAACTGCTATCATCCTTAAATCCATATCAGGCGGAAACAATTAAATTAAAATACCTACACGATTTAGATAATGCAACCATTGCTAAAATCACTAATGTCTCTGTTGGAACGGTAAAATCACGAATTCACAATGGATTAAACCTATTAAAAAGGGTCTATGGGAGGCATGATGTATGAACTCAATTGAACAGAAATTATTAGAGGAACAAAAGAAGTTAACAGACATAACTGCACCTCCAGAATTAGAACAAAGACTAGCGCAAGCGCTTTATGCTAAGCAAGTTAAATTTTTTCCTTTTAAGCGATGGGTCCCATTATCAGTAGCCGCTATTGTCTTAGTCATTTTTATTACTTACCAATCAAATGCGATTGCTTATTACGGTAAAAAGCTATTAGGGTTTGATACGCTTATGACCCAATCATTAAAAGATTTAAACGAAAAAGGATTTGGGCAAAGTATTGAACAAGCATATATGTTACAAAACGGTACAGAGCTTACAATAAATGGGCTTGTTTCCGATGAAAATAGATTGGTTGTTTATGTTACTTTAACAAATGAAAATGGCTTAGCAAATGAATTGAGCAGTATTTTTAACCCTCAAGAAATAACTGGTTTTTTTACGAATGCAAAAATCGGTAGTTCTGTTTTTGAAATAAATGATGCCAATACAAAAATGACTGGAATTTTAAATTTCGATCGTGTTAGCGCTTTTTCTAAAAAACTTAAGCTACAATACTATTACTGGAAAAATGATACCGAAATAATCGAGGGGGCGGTTACTTTTCCCTATAATCACAAAGAAGCATTGCAAACAAAAATGAAGCAATCTATTAATAAAAAAATAAAAGTCGATAAAGGAACGGTTAATTTTAAAACCATTACAGCGACCCCCACTCAAACAGTAATAGAAGGAACATTTAATGTCGAGAATTATGACCGTCTCAGTCATGGATTTGACGGAGTGGAACTTATTGTCAATGGCCAGCCCCTCCCATTAGAAGGCTACAGTAGTTCTTCATCGTTTGGTAAAAATAATGCTTTTTCCATTGAATATGGTGGGTTACCTGAAGATGTAGATTCACTCGAAATCCATATGAAAAACTTTATTGGATATAAAGAAATAAATAAATCGATTTCTCTTACAGGAAAAGAAGTAAATAGAGTAATATCATTTGAGAATGGTGAATTAACAATAAATAACATCCAATTAAATGATGAATTGAATATACGGATCTCAACGAGTGATTCCATTTTATTGGATAAAGTAAGTATTATTAATGAGGAACAAAAAAAGATTCCGCTAAAAACAACAATTAATCAACAATTAACAAAAACCAATGATGAAACGATTCTAAATATGCGAACTTTAGTATTTAAGACAAAATCTACGCCTCTAGAACTTCATATTGGTGGATTGCATTATATGAAAGAGTATAATAAAAAAATAGATATTCCCTTAGAATAAACGAAAAGACTCAGAAAGTATCAGCTATGAAACATAAAATAGCCTCATACAATTTGAGGCCACTGAAAAAGTGAATTACCTGGTGAATCGGTAGTTACCAAACCTTTCTAACTTAGTGTAGGTTTTTGTTTTCCGAGGCTTACCGCACGACTCACCGGGGCGAGCGCCGAGCCGCTTCACAGCTCACGCTCCTGCAGGGTCTCGGACTTTCTCGCATCTCCCGTAGGAGTCGAGCGGACGCCTCTCCAAACCAACTTATTATTCGCTTTCAAATAAATAAAACCTCATTTTATTTGGAGAACTAGACTTTTCAGTGCCCTCTACAATTTGTGGGTCTTTTTCTTGTCTTATTATTCTGTAATTACTTCATAAATTAAAGTAGGAGCCTTCACTTCATTTGCTGAAAGCTTAATATTTTCATACAATTTTTTTGTTACATCGTCAATATCTTTTGTATTACTATAAATCGTTACAAGTGATTCGCCTGCTTCGACTTTTTCACCGATTTTCTTCCGTAAAACTAAACCTACTGCAAGGTCAATTTCTGACTCTTTTGTTGCTCTGCCTGCACCTAACAGCATAGCAGCTGTTCCAATGCTGTCAGCAGTTATTTCTGCGACATAGCCAGTTTCTTTTGCTGGGAGCTCGATTATATATTTAGCCTTTGGTAATAAATCTGTTTGATCAACAACAGAAGCATCGCCACCTTGGGAACTTAAGAAAAGTTTAAATGTTTCAAGGGCTTTGCCATTATCGATTACCTCTTGCAGCATTTCTCTCGCTTTATCTGTAGACTCTGCTTTTCCCGCTAAGTACACCATGTGGCTTCCTAAAGTTAAGCATAATTCTGTCAAATCTTCTGGGCCATTACCAATTAATGTATCAATTGCCTCTTTTACTTCTAAGGCATTACCTATTGCATATCCTAGAGGCTGACTCATATCAGAAATCACAGCCATTGTTTTTCTACCAACATTATTCCCTATTCTAACCATAGCTTCTGCAAGCTCTCTTGAGGCATCTAGTGTTTTCATAAATGCTCCAGCACCTGTTTTAACATCTAAGCAAATAGCATCCGCACCTGCCGCAATTTTCTTACTCATGATACTGCTCGCAATTAAAGGAATACTATTAACGGTCGCTGTTACATCTCTTAATGCATATAATTTTTTATCAGCTGGGGTGAGGTTACCGCTTTGTCCAATAACAGCCAATTTATTTTTATTTACTAAGTCAATAAATGCTTCTTTTTCTATTTCGACATGAAATCCTTTTACGGATTCTAATTTATCGATTGTACCACCAGTATGACCTAGTCCTCTTCCACTCATTTTTGCCACTGGAACACCTACAGCAGCAACTAGCGGACCTAATACTAAAGTTGTTGTATCGCCAACTCCTCCTGTAGAGTGTTTATCTACTTTAATACCTTCAATAGCAGATAGATCGATGACATCGCCTGAATGCACCATCGCCAAAGTCAGCTCTGCACGTTCTGCTTCTGTCATATCTTGAAAAAATACCGCCATTGCAAAAGCACTCATTTGATAATCTGGTATTTCCCCCTCTGTATACCCATTGATGATAAACGCTATTTCTTCCTTCGTTAATTCTAATCCGTCTCTTTTCTTTTCGATTAAGTCGACCATTCTTAATGCCATAATTGAATCTCCTTCATTATGTATTGAAATCATTCTTCTTAACATTGCAAAAATTAAAGTCACATGAACTAACCGTCAAAGGATTTGATTTTTGTAAACGGTGTAAAATGTTTTAATAACTAAAGAGCTACCACATAAATCAGTATTGCTCAAATGGTAACTCTCTCATTTAACTTAGTTCGTTATGCACCGATTTCTTTAATCAATTCTTTTACATATTGAAGAAAGTTTGCTTTAACTTTCTCCGTTGTTTCGATTACTTCCTCGTGATTTAGAGGTTGATCAAGAATACCAGCTGCCATATTCGAAATACAAGAAATACCTAATACTTTCAGACCTGCATGACGAGCAACAATTACTTCTGGTACAGTAGACATGCCGACTGCATCTCCACCTAATACGCGAAGCATTCTTACTTCAGCTGGTGTCTCATAAGATGGTCCAGTATTTCCAACATAGACACCTTCTTGCACCTTAAGACTAATCTTACTTGCGACATTGCGTGCTATTTCACGAAGATTATTACAATATGCTTCTGACATATCAGGGAATCGTACGCCTAACTTACTGTCATTTGAACCGATTAATGGGTTTGTTCCCATATTATTAATATGATCAGAGATTAGCATTAAGTCACCTGGTGCAAAGTTTTCATTCACTCCACCCGCTGCGTTTGTAACAATTAATTTTTCCACGCCTAGTTCTTTCATTACTCGAACTGGGAAAGTTACTTTATCAAAAGAATAACCCTCATAGAAATGGAAACGCCCTTGCATTGCTACTACTTCTGTTCCATTAATCGTGCCAAATACAAGTTGACCTGCATGTCCTTCCACTGTAGAAACTGGAAATTCCGGTATATCTTCATACGGAATTTTTACTGGATTTTCAATTTCCTCTGCCAAAACACCTAATCCAGAGCCAAGAATTAAGCCAATTTTAGGCGTATTTGCATATTTTTGTTTTAAGAAATCTGCTGACTGTTTAATCATTGTAAAATTCATTATTATTCCCCTTATATTAAGTCATTTAAGAAACTTGTTCCATATTTAGGCAGTTTAACGTCAAAGTTTTCCGCAACCGTTGCGCCAATATCAGCAAATGTTTGACGAAGTGGCAATTCCTTCGGTTCTTTTAATGCTTTACTATACACTAGTAGTGGCACATATTCTCTTGTATGGTCTGTTCCATGATGAATCGGATCATTTCCATGGTCTGCCGTAATAATTAATAAATCATCATCCTTCAGTAGTTTAAATACTTCTGGAAGTCTAGCATCATATTCTTCTAGAGCTTTTCCATAACCAATCGGATCTCTTCTATGTCCAAATAAAGCATCAAAATCTACTAAGTTCAAGAAGCTTAGACCAGTAAAATCCATTTTCAAGGTATCTACAAGCTTGTCCATTCCATCCATATTTGAAACTGTTCGTAAAGACTTTGTAACCCCTTCACCATCATAAATATCAGAGATTTTCCCGATTGCAATGCTTTCGATATGATTATCTTTTAATTCATTCATTACTGTACGATCAAATGGTTTTAATGCATAATCATGACGATTTGCAGTCCGTTTAAAGTTTCCAGGCTCTCCTAAGAACGGTCTAGCAATAATACGTCCAACCATATATTTCTCGTCTAGCGTCAATTCTCTTGCTAATTCACAAATTCGATATAACTCATCTAATGGCACAACCTCTTCATGAGCAGCAATTTGAAGGACGGAATCTGCTGAAGTGTAAACAATTAAAGCACCTGTTTTCATATGCTCTTCACCTAATTCGTCCAAAATTTCTGTTCCACTTGCTGGTTTATTGCCGATTATTTTTCTTCCTGATTTTGCTTCGATTTCATTTAGCAATTCATCTGGAAAGCCTTCCGGGAATACACGGAATGGTGTTTCAATATTAAGACCCATTATTTCCCAATGACCCGTCATTGTATCTTTTCCATTCGATGCTTCCTGCATTTTTGTATAATATGCAAGCGGTTTTTCAGCTGCATCTACACCAGCTATTTTTTCAATATTACTCAGACCCAGTTTTGCCATGTTCGGCATATTTAGTCCGTTCATTTTTTCAGCAATATGACCTAAAGTATGTGCACCTAAGTCATTAAATTTATTTGCATCAGGCGCTTCACCTATTCCAACTGAATCCATTACAACGAGGAAAACGCGATTATATTTATATGTAGACATTTTTATCCTCCTTTTTTCCATTTCAATCATCCTATTTTGCCCTACTGTATGTATCTTTATTAACCATAAAAATTATAGCATATCGTCAGAAGTCTGACATCTTTTTCAGCAATGTTTTCCATTAATTTTGAGGGATAATTAAATCGTTTCTCACTTCCCTTTTTATTATCCCTTTCTATCACAAATTTGTCTCTGTAATTATTCGTTGTTGGTTTTCTAGTAGAATGTGTATACAAAGTGAGCTTAAGCGGCGGATATAAACGGAATTATTCCGTTTATTTTTAAGATTTTTTTACAGAAGGCAAAAACAAAAAGAACACTGTATTTGAGGCTAACAGTGCTCTATGCTCTTGGATGAAATTGACTATATACATCCTTCAATCTAGTTTTTGTTACATGTGTATAAATCTGTGTTGTCGAAATATCAGCATGACCAAGCATTTCCTGAACAGCTCTTAAATCTGCACCATTCTCCAAAAGATGTGTTGCAAAGGAATGTCTTAATGTGTGTGGGGTTATTTCTTTCTCAATATGTGCTTCCTTGCCTAACCGTTTTAAGATTTTCCAAAATCCTTGTCTCGTTAATCTATTCCCATGATGGTTTAAAAACAAGGAATTTTCCGCCGATTTTTTATGTTGTAAAAAAGAAGGTCTTGCTTCATTTAAATATAACTCTAATGCTCTTGTTGCCGCTCCGCCAATTGGTATAATTCTTTCTTTGTTCCCTTTTCCGATACAGCGGATAAACCCCATTGTAAGATGAGCATCATCAATATTTAAATTAATTAACTCACTCACACGAATTCCTGTTGCATAGAGGAGCTCTAGCATTGCCTTATCCCTAATCCCATAATGATCCTTTTTATGTTCGAAATCGAGGAGTGCTTCGACTTCCTCCATGGACAAAACTTTTGGTAATGTTCTTTCAGCCTGTGGCGTTTCAATATGTACGGTCGGATCTTCATCCAGCACTCGATCGCGAAATAAGAATTGATGAAACGCACGAATGGATGCAATATGACGAGCAATTGTTTTAGATGACTTTCCTTGATCCTTTAAGAATCCTAAAAAGCGAATGATATGCGAACGCTGTATTTCTGTTAAATCACATTTCTCCACATTTTTCATATATTTCATATAACTTTTTAAATCTCTTTCATATGATACAAGCGTATTACTCGCCAATCCCTTTTCGACTAATAAATAATGCATAAAATCTTTTAATTGATCTTCCATAGAATTACTCCCCATTTAAATAAAACAGGAATATTCGATCCCTCCATGAATTTTTTTCTGTTTCTGGACTATTATCTGCATTCACCTTAATGGCTGAACCCGATGGCTCGTCATAACGATGAAACTGTTGATATTCTTGATTAAACCATACGATTGCATAATAAAAAAGTATCGTACACCCTGTGAACAGGATAAACACTTTTAATGTATTCATCATTGCTTTTGTCCATCTTCTCATCCAAAATCCCTCCATAGCTTCTCTAATACAAGCTATGCCAGGTTGGACAATTAATATACCTAATGAACTTATTATTCTTATTATAATGGATATAAATATAAATGAAAGTGTTAATCGCTCAAATAATTCTTGAAATCTTTAATAGAAGTTCAAAATGATTAAGACAATAAAACTGAATGTATACTCTTCCTTTTAGGAATCCATATGCATGCTATAATAAAAATAAATAGATTTTGCTAAGAAAGAACACAAATATGGAGGAGTTTACTAATGAAGAATACTATATGTCCGAAATGCAATAGTGAAGAAATTAAAAAGGGTGTAATGGCAGCATCGGTTGGGCAAGCATATGTATCCCGAAAAAAACCTTAGTCAGAAACCTTCACCAATATCAGCAGAATATTGTGGGAACTGTGGATACATCATGTCCTTGTATGTAGAAACGCCCAAAAATTTAGGATAACAATTACTTTATTGGTTACTGTGCTCTTTCTCTAATCGTATATTTTATTAGATATCCATATTTATTTATAGTAGCTTGATTTAAAGCAAAATAAAAAACCTTCTCATTTGAAAAGGTTTATTCTGCGGAGGATGAAACTTCCTCACTTTTTCCCGTGCAACGATGGCAAATACCATGAAATGTTAGACGGTGATCTTTAATTTTAAAATTCCAGTCACGCTCTACTAATTTCTCTACATCTCCTAGTAAATCTTCTTGAATTTCATCAACTGCTCCACATTCAATGCATACTAAATGGTGATGAAAGTGAGCTGCGCCTTCTTGTCTCAAGTCATATCTAGAAACGCCGTCACCAAAATTTATTTTATCAACAATTTTCAATTCCGTTAATAGTTCTAGTGTACGATATACGGTTGCCAATCCAATTTCAGGAGATTTCTCTTTTACGAGTAAGTATACATCTTCTGCACTAAGATGGTCTTCTTCATTTTCTAATAATACTCTTACTGTCGCTTCCCTTTGGGGAGTTAATTTATAGCTCGAAGAATGCAACAGTTTTTTTATTCTATCTAATCTACTTTCCATTCCGAAAGTCCCTCCCTAGCCACTGTCCATCTCATTATAACAGAAGTAGGAATAGAATCCTAATAAAAATTATTATAAATAACATTTAATAATAATTCTTAAATTATAATGAGTATTATCTCTGTTTTAACCATTCGAAAGGAAAGTTTTAGATTCTCTCTTTATATAAATGGCAACATGATAATAATAGATTGTACCATATTAATAACTGCTTTCATTAATATTGGCGAAATATATGCCTCAACTGCTGCCGCAATCCCGATAATAACAAAGGCTATCATTAGCAGAAAAGTATATCTAGCAAACAGTGGCAGCATTGGTTCCCCCTTTTTCTTCATGAATTGCTGGCGAATCATTTTAAAAGAGAACGCTACTGATAGTGTAGCAGAAATTATAAAAATTGGAATAACAATTAGGTTTTGTGGCAAAACCGACACAAATGATAGTAAAAAGCCATGCCATCCCATTTGGTTAACTAAAAAACCAACTGTAAAGCCAACAACCATTCCTTTTATAAATAATAGAATTAAAATAATGGGCAATCCTATAATAGAGATGCCAAGCAGCCAAATAAAGCCGATATATTTACTGTTATGCGAGAAGCTTTGAAAAAACAAATCTTTGCTTTCCGCGACTTGTCCATTGGAAACCTGTCCAAAAAATTGTGTTAAATAGTAGTAGAGATCTTCCTTTTGGGAGAGAGACAAACTATTTACTACTATTGCACCAAAAATTACCCCCATTAAAAATAATACAATGATAAATAAATAAATTGAGGAATGCTCACGTATATGAGTCGCTAGGATATTCTGATATTTTTTCTTTTTCATTGCCTTTCCTCCCGCCAAGTCTGTTAATTTATGTTTATGCACGAAAGATAGGCATATGACTAGAAATCTATTATTAATCAAAAAGAGCAAATCATCTAATAATTATGTTATTTTACAAAAAGATATGGTAGATTAATTTTGAGGTGAGAGAATTGAAACCGATTTTAATAGATTTGCCAGAAAAAATCGAAACAGAAAGATTAGTATTGCGTCCATGTATGCCTGGAGATGGCAAGGATGTATATGAGAGCATCCAACGGTCAAAAAATGCCCTTAAGCCTTGGATGGCTTTTGCTAATAAAGAGCAAACACTAGAAGAGGTGGAAGCAGGTGTACGAGAATCGTATGCTAAATATATTTTAAGAGAAGATTTACGATTACATATTTATTTAAAAGATACAAAAGAGTTTATAGGTTCAACTGGTCTACATTCCATCGATTGGAAAGTCCGCGTGTTTGAAATTGGGTATTGGTGCAATTCTGTCCACACTGGAAATGGCTATATTACAGAAAGCACCAGAGCTTTAATAAAGCTTGCAAAAGAAACACTGCACGCAAATCGTATTGAGATACGTGTTGAATCCACAAATAGGAAAAGTCGTGCTATTCCAGAAAAACTCGGCTTCTCATTGGATGGTCTATTGAAAAATGAAACCCTTAGTGCCGATACAGAGGAACTAAGAGATATCTGTCTTTATTCGTTGACATAATGCAAAAAAACCCACAAATTTTAGGAGGCCACTGAAAAACTGATAGCTATTGATGCTTGGTCGTAACCGCCTTTTAAACTTAGATGTGTAAATTATTTTCCGAGGTGACCACTTGCTTTCCATGGGGCGAGCGCCGAGCCGCTTCGTCGCTACGCTCCTGCAGGGTCTCGGACTTTCTCGCTACTCCCATAGGAGTCAAGCGGACACCTCTCCAAACCAACTTATTATTCGCTTTCAAATAAATAAAACCTCATTTTATTTGGAGAACTAGACTTTTTCAGTGGCCTCAATTTTAGTGTGGGATTTTTTTGTACTATTACTTATCTACCCTAACCTTTCCGTATTTACCGCCACCACCTACTTGCAGATTTAACATTCCCGTTCTCGCTGCAACTACATAATCCGCCACCTTCTTTGGAATGATTTCCACTAACTTATCGTAGGGAGCTTCATGGATTATTTGCATTTCGGTTGAAAAATAATCAAGTAATGTTTGCAGTGTTTTTTTCCCTAAGCCAGGAATGTATTCTAGCGGTATTTGGTGAATATAGGGTGGTCTATTAGCTGTTGAAGTAGCATCCTTTAAATCGGTAATCCTTGCTGCTACCCCTTTTACCCATTTATGACTTCCGCATTCTTTGCATATACCAGTCGTTTCTGAAAAAGGGGCATAGCATTTCATACAAACCGTTTCATGATATTTACCTAATTTTGGGTCTAGCCCATAATTGGCAATGATTCTTCTTCCTTCTACCTGATGCAGAACTTTTGCAAATTCTGCAAAAGATGCTTCCTCCATTTCCATAATTTGATATTCTCGAGCAATTTTTCCTAAAGAATGGGCATCAGAATTGGTTATAAAAGAAAAGGCATGTAATTCTGAAATTTGATCAGCCATATCCGTATCAGAGCTCAATCCTAGTTCCATGCCATCAATCAATTTCTCATCCAAAACTTCCTTATAGGAACGATAAACACCACTTCCATATAAACTTTTGAATGGTGTAAAAATATGTGCTGGTATGAAAAGCCCATTTAATTCCTTTACTTTATGCTGCAATTCTTTCCCAGTTATATAAAGCCTTTGCGAGCTTAAAGTCACATTTTTCATATGATTAGAAATCCAATTGGAAAATTCCTTCATTTTAGCTAAAGTCGGCAGATAGGATAACACATGAATCGGCCCCTTACAGGAAGAATCGTATATTTCCAGCTCTGACCCTAGAATAATCGTTATCCCTTCCATCTTAACCCCACCGCTAGGCAATTCTATCATCTTCCCCTGCTCTATCAACTCTTCCATTTCCATTATCACTTCAGGGGAATGACAATCTATAATTCCAATCATATCAAGACCCTTTTGTTTGCTAGCATATTCAATGACAGCAGGCAAGGTAAGGTTTCTGGAAGCTGTGATTTTCACCGGCTTTCCACTTTTGGTTCTCCCAATATGGATATGTAAATCCGTGTAAAAAGACTTCATTTTTACTCCTTTAGGTTAGCAATTTGTAAATATTGTATCCCAAAAATTGTTTTCGCATCAAAAATGCGTTGTTCTTCCATAAATTGTAATGCTTCCTCTAGCGTAATTTCTAATACATTTACAAACTCATCTTCATCTAGTCCTGCGGCATCTTCTTTTTTGGTTAATCCTTTTGCCACATATACATGGATGATTTCATCAGCAAATCCTGGTGAAGTATAAAAAGAACTTACCAATTCTAGAGATTCACAATCATATCCCGTTTCTTCTTCTAATTCTCTTCTTGCACATAAAGCTGGGTCTTCGCCCTTTTCTAATTTTCCGGCAGGGATTTCTACGATTACTTTTTCAAGCGGCTTTCGATATTGTTCTACCATAACTAGCTTGTTATCGTCCGTTATGGCAATTACTGCTACTGCACCTGGGTGCTTTACTAATTCTCGTGTAGAGGTTTTTCCATTAGGCAATTCTACTTCATCCACTTGAACTTGAATTATTCTTCCACTAAAAATATGCTCTGTTTTTACTGTTTTTTCTTCCAATGAACTCATTTGACACACTCCTGTTCTATTAAACAAAGATCCTAACATATAGATTATTATACTTTATTTCGGTTTTTAAGAAAGGATTGTGGGGACGCTGAAGATATATTTACGAGAAAAAGGGGTTGTTTTAACTGGAAAACCACGGGAAATCCGTTATATGCTTAAAAAGTATCAAAAAGAATACACCTATGTGAAGGATTGGGTGAATGCTAATTCGAATCCTTCAAAAAAATAAGCCGATTTCTTTGTGAATAAATACCATTTTTCGTACAATAAGAGATATCTTAGGTAAAGAGGTGTTCGAATTTGCAAAAGTCACAATTAGGTAGTTCTAACTTATATGTATCAAAACTAGGACTTGGATGCATGAGTCTTGGGACCGAAGAAAAGACTGCCTTTCCGATTTTAGAAGCAGCATTAGAAGAAGGAATAAATTATTTTGATACAGCAGATTTATATGATCAGGGGAAAAATGAGCAATTACTAGGTCGTTTTTTCAAAAATAATCGAGAAGATGTCATTATTGCAACAAAGGTAGGAAATAAGTGGGAAGAGGGAAAAGATGGATGGTCTTGGGATGCAAGTAAGGCCTATATTAAAGAACAAGTTAAACACAGCCTAAAACGACTAGGCACAGATTATATTGATTTATATCAACTACACGGCGGGATGATGGAAGATCCGATTGAAGAAACGATTGAGGCATTTGAAGAATTAAAGGAAGAAGGCGTGATTCTTTATTACGGCATTTCTTCCATTCGCCCAAATGTCATTCGCGAATATGTGAAGCGTTCCTCTATTGTTTCTGTCATGATGCAATATAGTATATTAGACAGACGTCCAGAAGAGGAAGCACTACCATTACTTGCAGAAAACAATATTAGTGTCGTTACCCGCGGCCCTGTTGCAAAAGGTCTTTTAAGCCCTAAGTACCGTGAAAAGCTAACAGAAAAAGGCTATTTAGATTATTCTGGTGAGGAACTTGCAAAATTACTTCAAAATTTAGAACAAAAATTTGCAGATAATCGCACATTAACGGAAGCTGCTATTCAATATAACTTGGCTCAAACCCCTGTAGCTAGCATCATTGCAGGTGCAAGCTCAGCAGAACAACTACGTGCCAATGCAAATGCCGTGAACAGTGCACCTTTAACAGCAGAGGAAATAGCATTTATTAAAGAAATTTCGAAAGCATCGGTTTATAAGGCACATCGTTAATAGGATGTAAATTTACTTTTAAGCTTGGTTCTTGAATGATTTGGAAAATTTTTCTCTTCATTATAGAAAAGTGGTTTTCGTTTTTTGGATGAAAGCCACTTTTTCTTGCATTTTTTTGAAATGTGGTTTTCATCTTGCTTATGAACTCTACTTTTGCTCCATTCTTCTTGAAATGTGGTTTTCAATTTGCTTATGAACAAAAATTCCCACCCACTCTTTTTAGATAAATAGTATACGCGTCCAAATAAAATCCTTTATTTTACAAGAATAATAGAAACGAGGAAACTCTTTGAAATACATAGAATTTGGTATTGGCAACAAATGGCTTATTCGTACAGAAACAGAATTACAAGATGGGACAGAGTTTGAAGAAAAAGGAATAAAGAGACCTATTAAATTTCACTCTCTTTATACTAGAGTCTGGATTAGAAAAACGGTCATTATTATCGATTCAAAAGAAGGGGTTAAAAAACGAAAAAAAGAACGAAATGCTTATAAATTCATTCTAGGTATAAAAAGCTTATAGCATTTCACTATTACTCCTTTACTCTTCCATCTCTAGCCTTCTAAAAAGAGGAAAATCAATTAATCGTAACGAATACTTATCTAGTAATTAAACTGTAATTAAATTACCTACATTACTTTTATAAAGGAGTCTTTCAATGAATCAAGCTTTATTAATTATTGATGTTCAGCAATAACTGGTAGATGGGAATACGGAAACAAATAAGATTTATAATAAAACAGGTTTATTAGATACTATTAATCTCGTTATTGAAAAGGCTATCCAATTAAATGTTGAAGTTATGTTTGTAAGAGATAAAGATGTTGCGGGAGGCGAAGGACCTGGGTTTCAAATTCATTCCGATTTGAAAGTTCCTGTTGAAGCAAAAATCTTTGATAAATATGCTACAAATGCATTCTATGGAACAGGATTACTAGAGTATTTACAGTCAAAAGACATTCAACATCTTGTCATTATGGGTTGCGAAACACCCTATTGTATTGATACAGCGGTACGGACAGCAACTGTAAATAATATGGATGTAACGCTAGTTGGAGATGGGCATTCAACAACCGATTCAACCGTTCTTTCTGCTGAAAAAATTATTCAACATCACAATAAAATATTACACGGTCACTATAATGTCGATCATTTTTCGATAGTGCGCGAAGCAGAGGAAGATTTATTTTCACCCATGCATGATAGTTACCGATAAGTTTTATGTAAAGAGCAAGCGAAAAAAGTCACAATGACAAAAGCGATTCGAGCAGCGGCATTTGTCATTGTGACTTTTCTTTATTATTATTTTCACTCTAACTCCCAAGCTTCTTTTAACAGTTCCACCCCTCTTTCTATCTCTGTTTCCGTCAATCCACCATATCCAAGAATCACTTTTGGATTCCCTGAATATTCATTTTGAAAATAGTACGTAGAAACAGGGTATACTTTCACTCCAAATTCCATTGCCTTTTCGACTAATCGCTTTTCACTTAAATCACGTTTCACTTCTAAAACAATATGAAGTCCAGCATTTTCTCCAATCACTTCTACATTTCTGTCTAAATGTCGGTGGATGGCTTGGAGTAGTGCTTGCCGTTTTTTCCTGTACAGTGTTCTCATTTTATTTAAGTGACTGTTCCAATGTCCTCCTTTTATAAAGCGGTACAATGTATCTTGATGCATCCGTGATACGGTCTGCTTATAGACAGTGAACTGTTTCATATATGTACTGTATAATTGCATTGGGAGAACCGCATAGCTTATTCGAAGGGAGGGAATTAATGATTTCGAGAAGGTGCCCAAATATATAATTTGACTATTTTTTGCTAATCCTTGAAGTGCAGGAATTGGTTTTCCTTTATAGCGATATTCGCCGTCATAATCATCTTCTATTATAAACCCATTATTTTCTTCTGCCCAGTTAACCAATTCCAATCTTCGTGCAATTGGCATAATCATCCCGTATGGAAATTGATGAGATGGGGTTACATATGCGACATTTGCTTTACTCTTATTCAGTAGAGATACATCCATTCCATTCTCATCGACAGGAATAGGTAGTGTTTCTATCCCCATATCTTGTAATACCACTCTAATTCGGTGATAGCCTGGATTTTCAAGCCCATATGATTTATCCCTTCCTAACAATAAACTAATTAAGCCTATTAGCACTTGCGTTCCTGCACCAATTATTATTTGATTAGGTTGACAATTTACCCCTCTTGTAGCATATAAATGCTTGGCAATCTGTTCTCTTAAGTTAAACTCACCTTGTGGATCTCCGTTCGAAAACCAAAAATTTTGATCTTCATATATCGATTGCATGGAGAGCTTTCTCCATGTGTTATAGGGAAAATATTTACGATCCACTTGTCCTGAGTTAAAGTCGATTTTCACCACTTTTTGTTGATTAGGTTTATTTACGATAGGACTAGCTTTCGTTTCTAGCTGATTCTTATATTCTTCATCAATTGTTTGCACATATAATCCTTTGCGGGGACTACTTTCCACATATCCTTCTGCACAAAGCTGATCATAGGCTGCTTGGACGGTATTTAAACTAATTTGCAAATGTGTTGCTAGCTTCCTTTTGGATGGTAATTTTTCATTGGGTAATATATGTTTCTTTCTAATCTCATGCTTGATAAAGTCTGCTAATTGGATATAAAGCGGCTTACTACTGTCCTTCCGTAAAACTGGTGTTAACTCTAGCACAAAACACTCCTCCTCAAATCACACTGACACCATTAAAAAGAGCTAATCTGATACTTTAGATTATACCAGAATCCTATTACATTATAGATATGAATGGAGGAATGAACATGATAAACAATCAATTAACCATTAAAGTGTTAAAGACAGAAGATGAATGGAAAACAGCATTTACTGTAATGAAACAATTGCGAACAAAATTAGATATGAGCGCATATCTTGAATTAGTTTTAGAATCTGTCCAAAAAGAAGGGTATCGCTTGATTGCACTGTTTAATCAGAAAGAAATCGTAGCACTATGTGGATTTATGCCTATGATCACTTTATACAATGGCAGATTTATATGGGTCTGTGAATTAATAACAGACCGCAACCATCGTTCCAAAGGTTATGGCAAAGCATTATTGGACTATGTCCATCAGTGGGCCATTGAAAATGACTATCCTCTTGTGTCTTTGTCTTCTGGCTTACAGCGTATCGATGCCCATCGCTTTTATGAAGAAAAAATGGAATATGATAAAGTAAGCTATGTTTATTTGAAAAAAATTTAACAATAAGTAAAAGAGACATTCCCACTTTTTAAAGGTAACGTCTCTTTTGCCATACTTTTTAAAATACTCGTAAATAACTACATTTCCCCTCATAAATATCTTCTATTCTTTGTAGATTAAGTGGATGGTTCTATTGAAGTTTTCTATTTCATAATTCTTTTTTCTAAAGGAATTCCCTTCATTTATATAGAAATATACAAATCTAGGATTCTATAAACGAGTATGGTAAATATACATGAAAAAAGGAGGTGTTAATCCATGTCAAAAGATTCTTTACAAGGTTTAATTACTGAGTTAGATAAACTAATTTCTGCTTGTGAAGGAAATGCTAAAAATAGTGATTCTGCCGAAAAACAGCGCTTTTATGAAGGAATGGCGATCGCCTATACAACAGAACGTATGAGAATAAATGGGGAAGTAGATAGCATAGAGTTAAAAGTAATCGATGAATTATATCGTGCTCTCTCTACTACCTCCTCTTCTACACAGGCATCAAGCATTGAATACACGGAAACTTGTTCCTTTTGCAGAAAATCAAAAGAGGAAGTTGGTCATTTAGCGGTTGGACCAAATGTGTCTATTTGCAGCTCATGTTTAGAGTTTGGTGCAGAAGTGATTAAAAGTCATTCATAGGGACGATTGAAACAATTGTCCCCTTTTTTCACTACTATGTCTTAAGCTTGTATTACTTTTACATACGTTCCTTTTTTCGCTTTTTGAAAAGCATTCTTATTCATCTCTTCTATTTTTTTAGAAAGGCTTGAAGCACTTACTAACTTATTTTGATAGAAAATGGATGGGTCAATAAGTCGAACCTTATTCTTTAGATGGATATCAAAATCCTCTTCATCCTCTATTACTTTCAAAGAAGATTGAAGTTTATGCCAGAGCTCCTGAATCTCACCATTCTTTGATTTACTAATTTTAAAAATCAACTCCCTATCTTCTCTTAGAAAATCAGAAAACTTTATAATGTTCTTAGCTAACGCTACTTTTAAAATTTTTGTTAACTGATCATATCCATAAATATTTAATGGATGCATAAAAAAATCGATGACCTCTTTGTAATAGGTTGTAACAAACCATTCTGCCGCATCAACGTTACTTAAACACATTTTCCCTTCTACCGTTAAAACATTTTCTAAAAATTTCTCTACTTCCTTTAACGAAATTTTTCCATAAGTATACATATCCCGTATTGTATAATCAACACGATCAGCACATAATTCGGGTGCTGGCTGTTCTAGAATAGTCCATTTGGTATCATCCATTAGCAATTCTTTATAATCATATCGATATTTTTCTAAGATTGAAGGAATTTCAGAATTCTTAATAACAGAAAGAAAAATAACTTCATGATAATTCTCATGATGTTTATCTAAGACAAAATCAACAACATGGGAGAATGCTGTATGGGAGACATCATGCAACAGTCCAGCAATTTGCTCTTCCATGGAACCTCCGAGCTTTCGGATTAATAGCATAACGCCAATCGAGTGCTCATATCTAGTAACATTCCAATTTTTATTTACTAAATAACTTGCTCCGCCTTGATGGATGCCTTTTAGTCGTTGGATTGGCTTGCTTTTTATTAATTCCTCTAAAACTTTTTCAATCTCAAAATCTCCGTACAGTTTATCGGATATTAGCAAAACTATTCTCCCTTCTTGGTAAATTTGTCTCCTATTATAAAAAACACAATTTCAATGGAAAACCACATGCATTTCCAATAAATGTATAGTAAAGTATACATATCAAGTTTAATCCTCTCATGTTTTGCAAAAAGTGATTTTATTAAAATTAAATCTGAAAGGAGTATGAATGTGCATCAGAATTTCGGAAAAAAACAAATCAATAAAAGCAACTTTTTAGGTGTACTATCGATATTTTTTCCTATTGTCCTTGGACTATTGATTCTTAATTTTTTTACAAACATCATTCCGTTGGATAAGCTTCAAGGATTACCTGTTCTCATGCCGCTTTTTTTGTGTCCATTTGGAGCAGTCATCGGTCTTTTAGGATATAAACGGAATAGAGATACACTATCATTAGTTGGTATAATTGCCAATATAATATTGTTCTTGTTCCCTGTTTTTTACCATATACTAGGTACAATTTTAATGGGTGTTTAGTGATTTCATTTATACTTTTTGTTCAGCCGCTCTCACCTTTCTTCCATTCTATTATAAGATTTAAATAAAAGTGAGAAATATTAGTAAACTTACAAAAAGAAAAAACACTTCTATATTAAAAAAATATGGATTTCCGGCTATCCGATTTAAAATTTTATTTGGTTTAAGGAGGCTTTCTTTTATTAAAAGTAGGACAAAATAAATGATAAGTATACCAATGATTCCCATCAAATTTGCCATCATAACATATTGCTGCTTCCAAAACGCAACTGCAAGAAATATTACCCAAATACTCTTTAGGATATTGGCCATTAATTCAAATGGTCCTGATAAGGTTGCCATCAGATGATTGCTTATTGCTTGCGGTTGACTTACTTTTTCGCTATGTACTATATGACCTGTCTGTAAACTCATTGTCATAATCATCATAGATAAGTATACTGTCCCAAAAATCATACCCATTTTTAGGCTATCAGTATGTAGTATCTCATATAATGTAATCGGAATAGGCAACCACATTGCATACATAAATGCCATTAGAATATGTATAAATCCAAATTCGTTATTTTTAGCCAGCTTTGGAAACGTTACTGCAAGGATGACAAATAAGACGATTCCTATCCAGCCTAATACTAGTGTTGATATGATAATTGGTATCAATCCTTTCGAGCGATTTATTTAATTATTTCAACTTCTTCTCCAGCTGCTTTTTATGTTGATCGGCTAATGCTAATAAGCGGAATTGATCCTGTTTTAATTGTTCTAAAATATCACTCGCTTCTTTCCATGCTAAGTCATACTGTTCTTTCGAAATATAATTGTCTTTATACGCATTCACCAGTTCTTCTTCATCCAGTAAATAAATTTCTTTAGTTGGCAATACTACAATATCTAAAAACAAGTCATCCATCCAAGGAACCTTATCTTCTGTTCCATGTTCAAGACAGATATCAATATACCATTGGACAATATCTCCATCTTTATTAAACATAGTAGTGATGGAGTGATTTTTCTTTAATGGATACTGGTGAAGCCACATATAGCCATCATCAAGTATACAAACCTCTTTCTGGTTATACCTTTTCGTTACTGATTCCGCTACCTTTATGGAATGAAATAGGGACAAATATCCTGTAAACTCATCCGTTATTATAAACGTTTGCGCATAATGCTTTTCTAATATCCGTTTCCAACCTTTATGATTTCCGAATTTTCTTTTTACCGGCATACTCACCCATCCTATATCAACAATTTATCCGAAACCACCCTGTCTCTTTCGGAAAATCATCTCTACTTAATTGTCTACCCGTTATTAACTGGCGATAGGAAGTTATTGTGCCGTCATGTGAGACAATATAGATTTTCTCTTTTTTTAATCGACTACAATTTGCTAAAAATTCTTCAGCGTATCTTGTAAAATCCCTTTCTGTAGCGGTGTTAAATCCTTCCTTCCATAAGGCTACTGGTGGATTGTCATCTAGTTCAAAGGAAGGAAATGCATGTAATATATTCTCCTTTTCCATCATTACATCGCAAGGCAATGTCTGCTTATTTGATAAGAGAGGGAACATTCTTGGAGAAACGTAAGGAGTTACTATTTTTCTGCAATCGACGCCATCAGCCCACAGCATAGCTGTTTGCATAGTTCTTACTAATGGACTAATGAACACAATATCTTGAGTGCTTAAAGGAAAGTGATCTTTAAGTTTCTTTGCTTGGTCCATTCCCTTTTTTGTAAGTGGCGGATTTCTTTTATGTAGACTAGATGGAAGATTAAGCGTGTGTTCTCCCTCTCCATGCCGTATGAAGAATAATTCCATTCCATCCCATCCCCTCATTTTAATTTTTGATTTCCTTTAACCAAGTGATTAGTTTCTGAACCATCTTCGGTGTAAATTCATGATTTACTTTTTCGAAGATTTCCATTTCCACATTGGTTCGTTTTTCCTCTTTGGTAATATACTTATAATAGTTTTTTTGCCCCTCGATTGGAATAATCGTATCACTATCCCCATGCATGAGAAGAATAGGAGATAGACTAATCATTTTGTCGATTGGATCATATTTCTTTAATCGACTCTCTTCTTCTTGAGACATCTCATCTCTACCATCCCATATTCGAAATATTTTTTCGGTAAGCACAAATGAACCCGATCCATTTATATTTGCTAATCCACTTATTTCAGGCTCTTTCGCAAAAATGCCATTTGCTATAAATCCCCCCATAGAATTGCCTACTAATATGGTACTGTTTTTCTTTACGCCTATTACTCTTAAAAACTCATTATAATCATTAATGGTATGGAAAACGGTATTCCAAAAGTACTTTCGGGTAACGTTGGAATCAAAGTGATTTTCCAAAGGGTATCTTTCATCATGATTAAGGATGTTAGGGATTAATACACCAAATCCTTCTTGAGCAATCTCTTCGGCCAACTCTATGTATCCTTTCGCTGTTCCACCCCAACCATGATATAGGATCACAATTTTGTCTTTATTTTGAATAATATTAGTAGACTGATAAAACTTATATTCACCGATTACTATTCTCTCCACTGTCGTACCTTCCTTTACTACCTATACTTAAATAAATCTCTTCACTTTCCCATATTGGATCAGCGAATGATAAGGTTCACCTTTTAGCCCTAGTACCTTACAGAAAGCTGGTTCTGTTTTATAGCCCTGTTTCTTTAGTGAAAGGATTTCTTCTTTTATAGTTGGGTTTATCCTTAAAATTTCGTGTTCAATAATCATATGGAGATATGCATATTGCTGTTTTACCGGGATTGGTTGACCGAACAATTCGAATTCGAAGCCATCAAAATTGAAATTTGCTTTCATTACATCCACTTCTCTAATCATTAATCTTTTCAGGCGAAAATGCTCCATTTCACCAAACTTCTCAGTTACAATCTGTTTGAATTTTTCAAATTCGTAGACTTCCATTATAATATCTAAATCAGAAGCCTCTATATTCACTCCAATTGGAATGGTTCCACAAAGAATTGGTTTATAAGGATGTAAAATTTCGTATATTTTTAATTTCTTTAATGCTGAATATGCTTGTTGCTGCTTAGCATTTCCTTCTCGTAAATAATCTAGTTTATCAAACATTGAAAATTTCATATTTCATATATCTCATTTAAAGTTTCGCTCACGACTGACTGCATAGAAGATAACTTAGGATTATTTATCATATTTACCAACAAACTTTTCAGGAAATTCTTACAGTTTGCCACCAAAAACCAATAACTTTCTTCCTCTATTTGATTTCTATACTGGTGTAAATCGTTTTTCATATTAATTATTAAGCCTTCTAACACTTCCTGCTCCAAACCGTTATCTATCATTTGTATAAGAGGAACAATCATTCGTTCATCCTCATCATGAATATATACACTTTCCGTTTGATAGATTTTTTGCCAAATCGCCTGCATTATTGCCGGGTATGTACTTTGATTTATTTTTTCACTTTTGACAAGTTCATCGAAAGCATCCGCTACATGCGCCATACTATGAGCCAGCCTCTATCTTTCACATATCCTCTTACATCTTTTTCAAGGTTTACATAGTTGATCAATTTATCTTTAATTTCATTAACCTTGGCTTCTGTTAAAAAATCATTGCGATTATCTTGATAAAGAATAAGTGCAATTAGTAATGATGTAAAAGAACGAGTGAAAACAGAATCCGTATCCTTTTCACCAATTCCTTTAAACAAGAATTGATCACTTAAACAGGTTTCTAACACTTCACATAAAAAATGCTTTTCTAGTTTATTTTCCATGATTAATTGACAAAAGGTGTGATAAATCAAATTATCTCTTAGCTCGCTATCTGGTGAACCAATATGTATAAGCATAGATTTTACGACTGTCTGTTTTGTTTTTTCATCCCATTCTATTTCTTCAGATTTTCTATTTCCTAAAAAGTTCTTCAACTCTTTTTCCTTCATGGGAATTATATTTTCTATTAGATTCAATTTCTCACTCCTATCAATAACAAGGGAAGTAACAATCCCTTTTCATCTATTTACTTTATGCATCACAAACTGTGATTTACTTTTTTTAAACTCATTCTTGTTGTAAAAGGCAATTAAGTCTTCCTCACAAAATAAACTAATAACATCAATATTGGATAATTCCTCTATCAATTTAGCAATAAGCATAGTTCCGATTCCGTTTCTATTAAAAGAACTATGAATCACTACATCCTCAATATATGCCCTAAAAACTCCATCTGTTATTGCTCTGGCAAAGCCTATGAGCTTATTATTTTCCCATGCACCTACTGCTAATGTTTGGGATAACATTTTTTCCATATCTTGCTCCGTTCTTTCATTCCACCATCCAGCATCTTTATAAAGTTCTAACACTTCGCTTGCCTTTATAGATTTCTCTACAGATGTCAACACTTCTATTGTCATGCCATTCCCCTACCTACTGCTATATTAGTTCATAATTTTAATAAAATCTTCTTTCCTTAACCGGAATAGAACTATGTCTTGATTACTATCTTTAATAAGATTGAATCCATAATTTATTAATAGTTGTTGTCCTGCAGTATTATGGATAGCCACACGGTCTGCCATCACTTCTCCTCCAAATTCATTAAAGAAATAATCCAGAAGTAAATGAATTGCCTCTTTTGCATAACCATTTCTACGATATTTATAAGCTATTTTTATATTTAACTCCGCTAGGTGCTTTTCATGATCAAATCGATGGAAACTTACTTCCCCAATTGGAATGTCTTCATAAGTATAAATAAAGCAGTAGAAGTTGGTTCCATCTGTTGGTTGAACCATTCGTTGGTACCATCCTATTCTCCGACTTTCCTCAAACTCAATTGTACCTCCAACATCCATCATGGTATCTTTGTCAGCCCAAAGCCATTCCACAAACTCTAGTTCCTTCCACTCCGGCTGTTTAATATAAACTTTTTCTCCTAAACTTTTAAATAACATGGCTGTGTTTCCCTCCTCATTACCTTCAAAAATTATAACATTAATCATTAAGAAGAAATTCACTTTTTCGAAAAATTCAGATACCCGACGAAATTAAAAATGACCTTCAAGAACAAAGGCCATTTTACTAAAAAGAGATTTTTCTATCAAAGTATTCTTTCACTTTTTAGCTACGAATAGTGGTTTTACATCAATAGCTGATAAATCATCTATTTCTACCCACATTGGCAAATATGTTCCTCGGTCTAGAGATCTTTCCGTAAATTCTTCTCCCTGACCTGTTCCAATACTGCCGCTGACGATATCTGCTAAGAAAAAATACTGGGTTCCTTCATATTCTATTTCTGCTAAGCATTCGTTTATTTGGACGGTTACACCTAATTCTTCAAATGCTTCACGTTTAGCTGCTTCCCTAGGCGTTTCTTCTGGCTCGATACCACCACCAGGAAATACATAATAGATAGAATTATTTCTACTTCTTTTAATAAGACATAGCTTATTATCTTCCATAATAACTACTGAGCCTCTATTTCGCATTAACTTTTCGCCATGATATTGGTTCAATTATATACGTGAAATGGAATTATAAAACTATAATAGCTAAATTCTCATCAAATATTGTAGTGTACTTACACAAACTCAGTAAAATTCAATCATTTCCGCAATGCTTATTAAATCCTGCTTATCTTCAACACCTGTAATCGTATATTGATAGTTCTTTGTTGGAATAATTAATTTGAGATCATTTTTCTCATGGATAAGTACTGCTAAATGTTTATTAATGGTTATTTTCTGCTCTTTTTTTACAAAACTATTTTTATCATTACCATATATATTTTTTTGTTTTTTCTCTGTATGTATGGAAAGAAAGCTTCCGTCTGACAATGGAAAATCTGCGTTTACTAGAATAGAATTCTTTACCTTCGTCGCACTTATTTTCGGTTCACCAGTTATCTTAAGTGAAGATAATTCAAGTGTATTTAGAGAATAAGGAATCCCTGCTTCCTCTGATAGAAATACCTTTTTTTATTTTCGATTTTTTTTTGTTCTTTTGCTGTAATAAATGACCAATTCTTCTAGATTAGCTGTTTTTTCATCCATTGCGTTTATATCCTGAAATTTATGTAATAATGGAGATTCCATACGAATTAATAAAAAGAGAATAGTCAATGCTACGAAAATTGCTACGAAAGGAAATGGCTGAAGTTTATTTCGTCTCTTATTATGAGCTTGTATCCTCTCTTCTAGCTTTAGACGTGTAGCTTGTTTTCGTTTCTTATCCCAAATGATATCTGTTTCTAAAATTTTCAAATCAAAATCAAGCTGTTCTTTAGATGACTTTCCCATTTAACGCACCTTCCTTTTTTAATTCTTTCTCCAATGCACGAATTGCCCGAAATAAAGTAGATTTTACCTTGCCTTCTGACCATTCCAAAATTTCTGCCGTTTCTTCTATAGAAAACTCCTTCAGTTTCCTTAGTATTATGACCTCTCGATAGGATTTTTTTAATGAACTTAATACATGATAAAGATCCAGCGATTGTTCCTTCATTTGTAAAATTTCATCGAGCAATGGACAATCATCTTTTTTTAGTAAAAAGGCTACTTTTATAAGTAGTAACGGCTTCTTTTTTCTAATCATATCGACGGTAAGATTATGAGCAATTCGATAAAGCCACGTTTTTTCACTGGCTTGTCCTTTAAAAGTATCCAAACGAAGAAATGCCTTAAAAAAAGTCTCGTTTGTTAAATCTTCTGCCTGCTGATAATCTTGAATCATAATTAAGATATATTTAAAAATAGCATCCCCGAACTTTTCATACCATTCTAAGATAATTTTGTCTTTTTCCTTCTCCACTTTTTCCCCTCCTTTTAAAAAAGTTCTATGTATAGACGGATGAAGTCTTTAAAAGTTTTACTTTTTTTAAAGATAATTTTATTATAGTCTCAACTTTCGCACCAAAAAAATAAGTGCAAATCGTTAGTTGTATTGCGTCTATGGTCTATTAAATATGTTGCTTGACAGTGTTTAATAAAATGAAAAAACACCTCATTCTTTGGTATAGTGTAATTGTCGAGAAAACACTACCATACAGAAGAGGTGCTCCCTATATGATAGACCAAAATAGCCAAAACAATCAACTACCAAAAGAACTTAATTCGGTTTTTTCTGAGCTTGAAATGAATAAACACCTGCGCCAAGCAGGAATTAAAAAATCCTTCGGTTTCAGCTGTTCCTACTTATTTCAGCTTGTTTTCTGTTTGATTTTCCAGCACAAAAATTGGTTTTCACTTCTTGATTCAAAGAAAGCCGATCAGTTTCCAGCCAAAGATGCCGTCTATCGCTTTTTAAACCAATCAACTTTTAATTGGCGCCGTTTCTTACTACTGTTGAGCATTTTTACTATTCAAAAGGTGACTCGCCTTACGAATAAAGAGCGTCCAAAAGTACTGATTATCGATGATTCTGCGTATGACCGAAATCGTAGTAAAAAGGTAGAGCTTCTCGCTCGTTGTTTTGATCATGCTTCCCTGAAAATGCGTTTCTTTAAGGGGTTTCGTATGCTCACTTTGGGCTGGTCAGATGGCTATACATTTATGCCAATTGACTTTTCTTTAGTCAGTTCAAAAAAGTCTCAAATCAATGGTATCTCTGAAAAAATTGATAAACGTACTTGTGGATACAAGCGTCGAGAAAATGCATTACAAACTGAGCCTGAACAAGTTCCTGACATGATTAAACGTGCATTAGCCAATGGGATAGATGCAAGTTATGTCCTTATGGATTCTTGGTTTACATTGCCACCACTTGTAAAGTCTATTGTGGATCAAGGATTAGACGTAATTGGTATGGTCAAAGAAACAAAACAACGTTATAACGTAAACGGGGAGATGGTTTCTTTAAAGCAACTATACCGCCTAGCTGGACCCATTCAATCCAAGAAAGGAATTCTTCGTTCCATCCATACGATCATGGCTAATGGAACACCAATTAAAGTGGTATTCATTCAAAACAGAAATAAGAAAAGCGACTGGCTTGCCATCCTCAGCACAGACTGCACTCTTTCAGAACAGGAGATCGTCCGAATCTATGGAATGCGCTGGGATATCGAGGTATTCTTTAAGGCGGCCAAATCTCTTTTGAAACTTGAAAAAGAATTCCAAAGCCGTTCATATGACGCGCTTATTTGCCATACAACGATTGTGTTTTCTCGTTTTATCGTTCTGTCGTGGCAGAATCGCTGTAATACCGATCAACGCACAATAGGTGGTCTGTTTTACGAATTATGCGATGAAGTAAATGAACTTGATTGGGCTGTCGCATTACAGCAATTGATCGAGCTTCTTCAAGATGCACTTAAACAAACGAATAAGAAAATCAAAAAAATAATTCAAAGTCAACTTGAACAGTGGATCGCTGGCCTTCCTAATTATATCAAGGCTTATTTGCCGATATCACTCTGCGAAAGTTGAG